>CAZREZ010000011.1:0-19113 GCA_964599115.1 uncultured Bacteroidales bacterium | reverse complement strand
TGGAATTGAAATCTTGATATGATTGCTGAAGACAGGTCTAATTTTTACGCTTTTAATCGAACCATATTGGAATTGAAATTCAGAACCGTAAGTTACAGCCGATAAATTAGCTGTTCTTTTAATCGAACCATATTGGAATTGAAATAATCTTCAAGGCGTTGGTTCATATTTGCAATTTTACTTTTAATTTAACCAAAGTGGAATTGCTTTAAAACCCTTCCAAGTTTGAAAGACGCTTGAAGGTTAAAACGGAGAAGACCTTCCGGAGTTCGCAGAACCTGGAAGAGTCTGGAAAAAAAATAAAACCGTATTTCAATGTAATTTTTATCTTTGTAATTCTGTAATTTTGAATTCAAGGATATATGCCACAGCTATCAGTTGTTATAATAACTTTAAATGAAGAGAAAAATATCAGACGCTGTATTGATTCCGTTAAGGATATTGCAGATGAAATTATAGTTGTTGATTCGTTTTCAACTGATAAAACCCGACAGATTTGTGAATCTGAAAATGTCAAGTTTATACTTCATGAATTTGAGGGTTATATTGAACAAAAAATTTATGCCTCAAGTCAGGCGAAATTTCCTTGTATGCTGTCTCTTGACGCTGATGAAGCACTTTCGGAAGAATTAAAAAAATCAATAATAAAAGTTAAAGAAAATTGGAATTTTGACGGATATACTATGAACCGTCTTACAAACTATTGTGGTAAATGGATAAAACACTGCGGATGGTATCCTGATAAAAAACTGAAAATGTTTGACAGCAGACTCGGAAAATGGACAGGTGTGAATCCTCATGATGAATTTGTATTGAAAAAAGGAACTAAAACCGCTCACCTAAAAGGTGATATTTTACATTATTCATATTACACTTTAGATGACCATATTAAACAAGTTGAAAAATTTACCGACATTTCTTCAAAAGCATTATTTAATACAGGTAAAAATGCTAATTATTTCAAATTAATTTTTAGCCCCTTCTTTAAATTTATCCGTGACTACCTGCTTAATTTAGGATTTTTAGATGGTCGTCTGGGATATATTATTTGTAAGCATTCAGCAAAAGCAACATATATAAAATACTATAAATTAATAAAACTTCATCAGCAAAAAAAGTAATACCTTCGCTGTTTTATGGAATTTAAAAAAATCATTATCAGCAGAACGGATAGTATTGGTGATGTAGTTTTAACATTACCGGTAGCAGGAGTTTTAAAAAAGCTGCACCCTGGCTGTAGAATAATATTTTTAGGTAATTCTTATACTCGTGAAATTGTTAATGCTTCAGTAAATATTGATGAATTTGTTGATTGGGACGAAATAAAAAAACCTGACAAGAAAAATATTATTTCTTCAATAAAGCAAATTAAAGCTGATGCCATCATACATGTTTTTCCGGACAAACTGATAGCAGAGGTTGCAAAAAAAGCTCAAATACCTTACAGGTTTGGAACAACAGGTCGTTTATACCACTGGAATACATGCAATAAACTTATCAGGCTTTCACGAAGACACTCGCCTTATCATGAAGCTCAGTTAAATCTGAAATTATTAATCTGCTTTGGTGCAAAAGAATTATATGAAAAAACAGAAATTCCATTATTTTATGGAATGAAAAATATTAAACCTTTGGAAAAGAATTTAAAGGATATAATCTCAAAAAAACGGTTTAATCTAATTTTACATCCTAAATCAAAAGGAAGTGCAAGAGAATGGGGAACAGATAATTTTGCTCAACTTATTAAGATCCTTCCGAAAGATAAATTTAAGATTTTTATAACAGGGACACAAGAAGAAGGTCAGTTAATACAAAAATACATTATTGAAGAATTCCCTGAAGTTAATGATTTATGCGGAAGACTTACTCTTGGGGAATTAATCAGTTTTATTTCATGTGCTGACGGATTGGTTGCTGCAAGTACCGGCCCTTTGCATATAGCATCGGCTTTAGGAAAACATGTTATTGGAATTTATCCTCCTATTAAACCAATGCATCCGGGCAGATGGGCTCCAATTGGTAAAAATGCTTCTTATTTGGTTTTGGATAAAAAATGCAATAAATGCAGAAAAAACAGTCATTGCGATTGTATTGAAGATATAAATCCTGAATTAGTTAAAAATAAATTAATGGAGATAATATTATGATTGCTCATGAAAATAATCCTAATAATAATAAATGGCTTGTGATAGTTAATCCGAATGCAGGAAGAAAAAAAGGAGAAAAAGACTGGAAAGAAATCAAGGAGCTGATAAAAAAAGCAGGTATCGGATTTAAAAGTGTTTTTACCGAACACAAAAATCATGCTATCAATATTACTATTGAACATATAAAAAAAGGATTCAGGAAATTCATCATAGTTGGTGGCGACGGCACAATGAATGAGGTGGTAAACGGTATATTTATCCAGAAAGAAATTCCGACAACTGATATAACACTCGGGATGGTTCCTGTTGGAACAGGTAATGACTGGGGCAGGATGTATTTTATTTCTAAGGAGTATAAAAAAGCAGTTAAAACCATTTCAAGAGGTAATGTTTTTCTGCAGGATGCGGGTGTTGTAAAATATCATAGAAAAGGTGTTGAAAAAATCAGGCATTTTGTGAACATGGCTGGAATGGGATATGATGCCTTGGTAGCAAAAAAAACCAATGTTATGAAGGAAAAAGGTGGAGGAGGACCTATTGCTTATCTGCTCAACCTTGTTTTAGGTTTGTTTCAGTACAAAAATACGTTTTTTGAAATAAAAATTAATGATAATTATATTTTTAAAGGAAAAGTATTTAGTATGAGTATTGGAATATGCAAATATAATGGCGGCGGAATGAAACAGTTACCTAATGCCGTTCCGGATGATGGATTACTTGATGTTACTTTAATTGAAGAGACATCAAAATTTAAAGTAGTAAGAAACATAAAAAATTTATATGACGGCTCATTTACAGACATGCCTGAAGTAAAAACTTTTATCGGTAAAACCGTTTCAATAGTATCAAAGCCAAGAAATTCAATCTATCTTGAAACAGATGGTGAGTCGTTGGGACACTCTCCGCTAAATTTCAGTATCATTCCCAAAAGTGTGAAAATTATTGTTAGTAAGAAATATTTGAAGATAAGTGGAGGGTAATTTCGTTATGGGTTATGTTGTTATTTTATATTTAGTAATCAATCCAATCTCCGTTTTCCCTTATCAGTTCAATCAAAGCATTAATAGCATAATTTTCGTTAATATTTTTTTTAACGATTTTTTTACCCTTGTAAAGAGTTATTTTAGCTTTTCCTGAACCGACATATCCATAATCGGCATCAGACATTTCACCGGGACCATTGACAATACAACCCATTACAGCAATTTTTAATCCTTTCAGATGATTGGTTTTTTTCCGTACTTTATTTAATGCTTCCTGAATATCAAATAAAGTTCTTCCGCATGAAGGACAGGCAATATATTCTGTTTTTGAAATTCGTGTTCGTGTTGCCTGAAGAATTCCCAAAGCAATGTTGTTGATTGTTTCCTGCATTATTTTTTTGTTGGTGTCAATCCAAATTCCATCGCCCAGTCCATCTAAAAATAAAGTTGAAAAATCAATAGAACTCCTTATTAATAATTCTTCTTCAGTTAAATTTTTGTATTTTCTTTTAATGATTACAGGTGTTTCACATTTTTTATCAATTAACTGAAAAAATAAATGCCGTAACTTGGTGACTTTATAATTTTCACCAGAATCAAAAATCAGAATAGCTTTTTTATCGCTTTTTATTTTATTTATTAATTCGGTTAACCGTGGTAAAATTTTATCTATAGTTAATAAAATAAATTTAGGATTTTCCGGATTATCATCTGCTTGCAAATATTCGGTAGCAGTATAAACAGTATAAATTTTATCATCTAATTTATCAGAAATATTTTTTATGTTAATCTTATAATAGTCTGAATTCTCAGAGAAATTATTTGATATAACAACCGGAACATTATCTCCACCGATATTTTCTATTTTGTATGATTTTCTCCGGGTATACTCAAAAGGATTTATGATTTGTGGTTTAAAATAATCAGTTACACCTAAATCAGCAGATGCCTTGAAAATAATATCATTACGATGATGATTTTTAAGAATTTCTTTTGCTACAGGCATTTCAAATTCAGGGTCTTCGGTTAAGGAAACACGAATGGTATCGCCAATTCCGTCTTCCAGCAAAGCACCTATACCGGCAGCAGATTTTATTCTTCCATCTTCACCATCGCCGGCTTCGGTAACACCAAGATGAATAGGATAATCCATCCCTTGTTCAATCATTTTATACACAAGCAAACGACATGCTTGCACCATAACCCTGATATTACTTGATTTCAGTGAAAGAACAATATCGTGGAAATTAAACCCCTGACAAATTCGAACAAACTCAAAAGCAGATTCAATCATGCCGTTAGGAGTATCACCGTATTTGCTCATTATTCTTTCAGAAAGAGAACCATGATTAGTGCCGATTCTTATTGCTGTTCTATGTTCTTTACAGATTTTGATTAGCGGATAAAGCCGTTCGCTTATATTTTCCAGTTCAAGTTTGTATTCTGAATCGGTGTATTTTATTTTTTCCGGTGTATTCCGGTCAACATAATTTCCCGGATTAATTCTTACTTTTTCAACAATTTTTGCGGCAACTTCAGCAGCTTTCGGGTTAAAATGAATATCGGCAATTAACGGAACATTATAACCATGTTTCTTTAATTCTTTTTTTATGTTTTTTAAATTTTCTGCTTCTTTGATTCCCTGAGCAGTAATTCTCACATACTCACAACCGGCATTGATCATTCTTATTGATTGTTCAACAGTGGCTTGCGTATCCATTGTATTTGTTGATGTCATTGACTGGATACGGATAGGATAATTTCCACCGAGAGGAACATCACCGATATTTACAACACGTGATTTGAATTTGTTGAATTCAATGGGGGTGTTATTGCCTGACATGTTTAAATTTTTTTGGGATTCAGGTATTTAAGATCCGGTATTTTATTAAAGTCTTTGTCGTTATCAGAAATTAAAACTAAATCATTCGTTATAGCCGTTGCTGCAATAATTGCGTCAGGTAGTTTAATACTATATTCTTTTCTGATGCGTATAGTGTTTATAATAATATCTTCTTCTAAATTAATGATACGTGAATGGAAAATAAACAAACTAACTATATCTTCTTCTTTTTCAGTATGGAATTTATATACCAACAATTCTATCTTGGTAATTACAGACAAAATAGACTCTCTGTCCACAACTGATTTTAGAAACGAAAGTCCTTCAAGTGGAAAAACACTATGCAAGAATTTGATTACAGCACAAGTATCTATTAAATATCCCTTTCCCATTCTTCTCTAATAGATTTGATTCTTTTGTTAATATCCTTTTCAGAAATTGTAGGTAAAGAGCCACATAAATCGGAAAGCTTTAATACACTTTTTTCTTCTTTTATTATTGGTTTCATCCGATGATACCGGTCTGCAAGATAATAGAACAGACTTTTATCAAACTGATCATCCAGTTGTTGGATGAAATCCGGAAGAAAATCATATTCTTTTTTTCTATATTTAATTTCTGGTTCTTTCATCAAATATTCCATAATTAATTCGTTTTAAAAGTATATTTAGATAATCGCAAAATAATGGATAGTAACACAATTAGTTGACTAATAGAATATTCATCAATTTCCAACAAACCGTGTGCAACTTCGTTTCTTAGATTAATGCCAATTTTTTCTGAAAGATAGTATTTTATAAAAATCCTATGTTCTTCAGAGAAATTAGTTTTTTGCTGTTTTTCACCTTCGGGAATATGCTTGAGATTTCCAAGTATTTCATCCAGTGTTTTCTCCATAACAATATCCGAATTTCGCACACGCTTAAATGTAGCTATTCCAATCTTTTCACACATATATCGAAGAACGGCTTCAATTTTCAATGTCAAACTATCAACCATCGGTAGAATATTAATCTGATACGTATTATCAGCTTTCCATTTTTCCAGCTCTTCAAAAAATAGCCTTATTGGAGGGAGAATAATTTTAATCGGAAAAACTGAATCCAATTTACCATTGAAATCTCTCTCAATAGGTTCGTTATACCAACTATCTTTTAAGTATTTTTCTATTGAACCATAACTTATTTTATTTGTCTTGTAAGCCTGTTTAAAAAAATCAGTTAAAATTTGTGTGCCAAGCTGAAAAAAATACGAATATGTCTGCCAAAAATTGGAATCATATCCATCTTCTATTTCTTCTGGATAATATTGAGCAACTTTATTACCGAATTTATCCAGTATGGTCAATGGAATTATAGAACTTAAAACAGCTACTTTATTCCCTTCTTTAACGGCACAATGAATATTCTCAAGACGTCCAAACATGGGGGCAGTAACTATAGTATCCAGAATTCCGCTTGAATCATTTTCTTCTATTGTTTTTTTTATCTGTTGCTGAATCCTTTCAACTTCTTCCTTCAGTAGTTCATGCTCAATCTGTCCTAAGTTCATATTACCCCTTTGTTCGGAATATTTTTTTTGTAAGCGTTGAATATTTTTCTCATCTTTCAGATTCTCATAGATATGTAAAGCATTATCAATAAAGCTGCTTACAACATTCAGATTATCTCGTTCAATTGCTTCATTTGCAAGTTTTTCATACAGTTTGGCTTTGTACTGAAGCCAGTTAAAATCGCTTTTTACAGTTGTTTTATTTTCCAGTTTAAGGCAGGAGTCAGCTATATATATACTGCCCCATAAATAACGATTTTCGATTTCTTTGGTAGCCTCAATACATTTCTTGTAGATATCGCTTACCTCAATAAACCCTTTTACATCTTTATAGTTTTCAGTGAAGAGATAAACGATATCCAAAATTAATCTCTGTGAACCCTGTGCTGTAATATCCCAGTAAATAAAGTTTTTATAAAGGTATTTGATGATAATATTTCGTAATTTTTCTAATTTGTTCTTTGAAGCGATATAAAAGGCGCTTTTAATTGTTCTGTAAAAATCCATCCCGTAATAATTCTTTTCGCTGTCTTTTTTTGCCTTATTAAAATAAATCTGAGCAAGTTCAAGAAGCTCATTGCATAAGGCAGTTTTGAAGTCATTATGCTTATGTTCGGGTAAAGGGGATTTAAAGTATAATATAAGACCATATTCTGTTTTAGCGTAAAGATTTTCGGTTTCATTATACCTTTTTGCAATAAAAGTGAACTCTTTCTCAGTATATTTTGAAATATCCGGCCAATGAATTTGAATTTCTGTTCCATCTTCTAAAGTTTGTGTACCTGACATTTGACAAGTTATACCCTTGATATCATTGGTATACGGATCTTTGTCAAAAGACTTGCGTAAAGCAAATACTTCTCGATCAACATTAGCCAGATCTGCGGTTTCTTGATCTCCAGCCTCCATTAACTCTTTAATAACTTCCTGAAATTCACTATTAATGGTGTGTTCATCCCTGCAGTCGTATCCACTTTCATCCAGTTTTTGATAATATTTTTCAAGAGTGCCCATTACGTTTTTAATAGATTTATTTCTTTAGCAAAGATAAAACAATTAGCTAATTTTGAGCCGCTAAATTACTGTTTTATTTTATGGAAAAACGGTTTAAAAGTATTTCTCAAAAAAGACGATTCTGGCAATTTCCATGGGAATATAAAGAAAGTTTTCTTATATCTTTTGGAATTTTAACCACTTGATACATATTAAGACTGGTTATAAATTATTCATACTTAAATTCCGGTTTAAATTCTATTTGCCTTTATTTTTTAATCTTAATTGGCTGATTTATTGGCTGTAATGAATGACCGGTTTGATTTGGTAATTAAAATTACAACAATAACTTGTTAACTGTCTAATCTTTGCAATAAAAGATTGCGTGGTACAAATGAAATTTTTGTTAATTTCGCTTCTCTAAAAAATTGACATGGAAGATTCAAATTGTTGTCCGAATTTTAATGTATGTAAACTGGTAGATACTTCCGGATTTACCGGCGATGAAGGCCAACGTAAGCAATATATCCAATCTTACTGCCGGGCAAACGAATTGAAATGGAATTCCTGCAAAAGGTTAATCACAAAATATGAGCTGCATTTTTGCCCTGATTTTGTCTTACCGGATACACCACTTTCTGTAGATGAGATCATGGATAAATTTGATGTGGGAGATATAAATAATTAACATATAAAAATTTAAAAATATGCCAATAATTGAAATAGACAATAGAGTTTTCGAAGTGGATGGTGACGGTTTTTTATCTAATCCCGACGAGTGGGACAAAAATGTTGCCAGTCAAATTGCCAGGTACGATGGAATTGAAGATATGAATGACAAGCATTGGGCCATTATCAATATTATTCGAAGTAATTATGAACAAAAAGGTATGGCTCCTATGATACGGACTATTTGTAAAGAAACGGGTCTTAGATTACGCGAAATTTATGAATTATTTCCATTGGGCCCAGCACGGGGAGCATGTCGGGTTGCCGGGTTACCCAAGCCTGATGGATGTGTATAAAATATTCTGAAAATGAACGGTTTAATGTGGTTCTCAGTTTGTTCACTCGCTATTTGTCTGATCAGCTGTTTTTATCATTTTATCAGGCTGGTACGATACGGAAAGCCCAAAGATTATTCACATAAGAGAGGAAATATTGGCGCAGCAACGATATATTCCTTCACAGGAGCTATGAGCCCCAAAAAAAAGGAATCGGCTTATTTGCACTTACCTACATATACTGCAGGCCTGTTATATCATTTGGGAACTTTTTTGTCAATTCTCCTTTTCATTTTGTTTTTATTCAAAATTGAACCTTACGGATATTTGAGAACAGTAACCTTTGGTTTTTTACTTATAACCGGAATAAGTGGCCTGGGAATTCTGATAAAAAGGATATCAAAAAAAGAACTTCGTTCCCTATCCAATCCCGATGATTACATTTCAAATTTTCTTGTCACGGTTTTTCAACTTATGACTGCTTTAACACTTTATAATGTCAGCTTATTCCCAATATATTTTATTGTGGTAAGCATATTATTATTGTATTTGCCGCTTGGTAAACTCAGGCATACAGTCTATTTTTTTGCAGCTCGTTACCATCTGGGATTTTTCTATGGTTGGAGGGGAGTGTGGCCAAACAAATAATCAAGAGGAATAAATATGGAAAATCTGACAAAGGAAAAAATTAAAAATGGGCTGGAGACATTTAACGACCGGATGGACGGTAAATTGCTTACACACCTCAATGCTTGTGTCCATTGTGGCTTATGTGCTGAAAGCTGCGTATATTACCAGGCTGATCCCCAGATAAAATACATACCGGCTACTAAAGTTGATCTTGTTTCCTCTATTTATAGAAGATACAATACATTTACTGGCAAATTTGCACCAGCCTTGGTAGGAGCAAGAAATCTTAATAAAAAAACCGTTGAGGAAATGGTTGATTTGTTATTTGGAGCCTGCACTATGTGTGGAAGGTGTGTTTCTCATTGCTCGATCGGAGTGGATATCAGTTATATTGTTAGAAAGGGCCGGGAAATGTTGGCCAATATGGGTTACGTGCCTGAAACATTGCAATCAACAGTAAATTCTGCTATTGAAACAGGTAACAATATGGCTATCCCAACTGAGGAATTTGTTGAAACACTTAACTGGCTTGAGGAAGATTTACAATTTGAAGTAAATGATGATAATGCACGTATACCTATGAATGAAAAGGGTAAAGATATTCTTTACACGTTGAATCCGAGAGAACCAAAATTTTTTCCTTTATCTATTTCTGCAATGGCCAAGGTGTTTTATGCAGCTAAAGAAAGCTGGACACTGTCAACCAAAATGTATGATGTTACAAACTATGCCTATTATTCCGGTAATCTTGGTGAGGCAGCTAAAATAGCTCAGCGTTTGTATGATGAAATAGAAAACCTGGATGCAAAGACCTGTGTGTTGGCCGAATGTGGACATGGTTCAAGAGCATTTCGATGGGAAGGCCCTAATTATATTAAAAAGGTGTATCCGTTTGAAGTTTTAACTTCAGTTGAGTTACTGGCAAAATATTTAAGAGAAGGACGGATAAAAGTTAATCCGGAAATAATTCAGGATACTGTAACTTTGCATGATCCATGTAATCTGGTAAGAAGTGGTGGAATATGGAAGGAGCAACGTTATATTCTTGAAAAATCCGTTAAAAATTTTGTGGAAATGATACCCAGCAAATTGGATAATCTGTGTTGCGGTGGCGGAGGAGGGCAACTGGCTATGAGTGAATACAATGATCGTCGGATAAAAATTGGTAAATTAAAAGCTGACCAAATCAGGAATACAGGAGCCGGAATAGTTGCCACACCATGCCATAACTGTGTTGACCAACTTATCCAACTCAATGTAACTTTTAAATTAGGAGTGCAAATTAAAACATTGGCAGAGATTGTGGCTGATGCATTAATTCTTGAATAAAATCTAAAAATCAATAGTTTAAATTTAATATAAATACAATGAGTAAATTAATATACTTAGATAATTCAGCAACAACTTACCCAAAACCTGAAGAAGTTTATTTATTTATGGATGAGTTTTATCGTAAGCATGGTGTAAATCCGGGACGTTCGGGATTTGATGCTGCAATCGAAACTGAGGAGATCATTCATTCAACACGTGCCATGTTAACGGAGTTGTTCAACGGGGATGACCCCAACAAGCTTACTTTTAGCTATAATGCAAGCGATTCCCTAAACATGATACTTTATGGCCTGGCGGAAAAAGGAGACCATATTGTTACAACATTCCTGGAGCATAACTCAGTGCTGCGTCCATTACATCACCTTGAACTTGATGGTATTGCTGAAGTAACGCATGTGCTTTTTGACAAAAATGGATACGTGCATCCTGATGACATTAAAAAGGCCATAAAAAAGAATACCAAAATGGTGGTGGTGAACCACAGTTCCAATGTAATAGGTACTATTCAATCCTTGGAAGAAATCGGAAAGATTTGTAAAGATAACGGGGTATATTTTATTGTTGATGCCAGCCAGAGTGCAGGAGCTGTCCTGATAGATATGAAGAAAATGGGAATCGATGTGGTTTGTTTCACTGGTCATAAATGCCTGATGGGACCTACAGGAATTGGCGGATCTTATGTAATGGGTGATCTTCCGGTGCGTTACACCCGTTTTGGTGGAACCGGAGTCCGTTCGGCTGTTAAAACACACCTTGAGGAATTTCCTTACCGCCTGGAATGTGGAACCCTGAATATCGTGGGAGTAGCCGGACTTAATGCAGGTGTGAGATGGATTAATGAACAAGGAATCGAAAACCTGCACAAAAAGGAAATGAAACTTTGGGAAAAATTAAAAAATAGTTTGCAGGATATTGAAGGTGTTAAAATCTATTGTGCTAATGGAACCGAAAACCAAAATCCCGTTTTAAGCTTTAATGTTAAAGGATTTGAAGCCGGGGATGTGGGTACTATGCTTGATGTGGATTACAACATTGCTTGCCGTACCGGTCTTCATTGCGCGCCCAAAGTGCACGAAGGCATTGGCACAATTGATGCTCATGGTTGTGTCCGGTTAAGTATAGGGCCATTTAATACTGAAAACCATATTGACGAAGCAATTGCAGCATTAAAGGATATTGCCGGAATAAAAAATTAATTTATTTAATCAATCCCAATCCTTCCAAAGCTGATTCATCATTGGGTTTTATTAATAATGCTTTGTTAAAGAGAACTTTAGCTTCCCTGAATTTACTCAATTTTAAGCTTGTCCATGCATACATAATGCATGTATCATAATCAAATGGATAAAGATTTAATACTTTTTCAAAACATTTTTCTGCTGTAGCATAATCTTCGTTTCCATAATAAATCAATCCCAACCTGTAATTTGCTAAAGTATTTTGAGGATCAATTTCTAAAATTTTTAAATAATGGTTTTTCACAAGATTCCAGTTGCCAAGTGCAGAAGCAGGATAAACATAACCGAAATGAGCTTCAATAGATAATGGCTTTAAACTAATCGCTCTTTCGTAATAGGTAGTGGATTCGGTAAATAATCCTGATAAATAGGTTAACCAGCCCAACCTGAGATTTATCTCATAAGAATCTTCATTATAGACCTTTTTCAAAATGTCAATTGCCTTAGTGTATTCGCCATCGTATTCGTAAGTATAGCTTTTGGTAAAGGCATCCTGTAAAGCTTTATCGTTCTGACTATAAACAATATTTGTAATAAATAACACAGTTAAAATTACCAAACCGATTATTCTTGTTATTTTTTTTAAAATTTCCATTTTATTCCTCCAATTATGCTTTGATTTTTATATTGTGTATAAACTGTTTTAAAATCCGTATTATTATTTTCTTCATCAAAATAATAGGTTATGTAATAACTCTCTTTAGATAAAAAATTATATCTTAAAGATAATTCAATATTTTTAAATACCGACAAAATCAGATTTGCCCCCCATTTATAATTAATTTTATCGGGTATATTGTAAAAGATAAACGCATTTTTTTCACTTGTATTACTTAAATCTCCGTAAGTAATAAACCCCTCAAACCAAACTTTTGGTAAAACTTTTAATCCAACTGTCTGGTTTAAAATTAACCTGTTGTTTTTTTTCTGCTTGCCCTTATTTTTATTATTTTTACTTTCCTCTTCATAAAATCCTTTGATTGTTGTAACTCCGTAAAAGTTTATATTACCAAAGGGATAATATGCTATAGAAAGTCCTATTTGTGTCTGCTTTTTATCATTTAAATTTGAGTATGTTCCAAACAGATCAAACGAAAAATAAGAGACGTTTTTTGTTATGGAAAGTGAAATAACATAATTATTTATTGATGTGGTTTCAGTATTAATTGTATAGATTTCATTGATAGAATCGAACAAATAATAAGTGTCGTCAAACAACGTATAATAAGCAGTATCCGTGAAATTTTGAGCTATATAATTTGCATAGGGACTTGAATATTTTACATTGATAAAGTGAAAGGCAGGCGTAATTTTAAATCCTTTGTTAAACTGAATGGAACTGTTAATATATAATTCGTTCTGATGTAGTTTATATTTATCGCTTATATATTTATAAATTGTGTCATTTGAATAATAATTTTCATAACCCCAATCAAATTTAACTGTTGAATCCCTGTTTAACATATTTTCCCTGTATTGTATTTGTTTTTCTTTATCAATGTTAAGATTACTGAACCCAAAATAAAGCGAAAATTTTTTTCCTATACTTTTTGATAAGCCGGCATGAGCATAAAAAATACTGCTATTTAAATCCTGTTCTCCATAAATGCTGTCATTTCCAAAAAGATTTATATTTCCATTTTTTGAGATGTTGTTGCTGAAGATGTATCCGGTTTCAAAATAAATATTGTTTAAACTCTTTTCTTTTGTAATATTCAATTTTGATTTAAGAGATTCGGGGAATTTGGTTGAAAGCAGTTTTGCATCCTGTTCTCTGTTAAGAAATAAATAACTGTAATAAAGATATTCAAGAGCAAAAACATCGGTTGAATTAAATTGTAATGCTTTTTCAAAATTTTTTACAGCTTTGATATAATTTTGTTTTTGGTAATATGCCATACCAAGTCTTGCTCTCAGATAAAAATAATCAAGATTGTTTTTTTGTGCTTCTTTCCCAATAGTTATCAATGAATCCCAATCTTGATTTTCGTAGAAATCATAAGTTTTTTTATCAACATTCTTAAAATCCAGATAAGCCTGGGCATTGGTTAATAATGAAAAGAAAATTATTGTCAGAGTAAAAAACAGCTTAAAAATATAATATTTACTTCTTTTAAACTTTATCATTTTATTTTAGCCTCAATTTTATTATTTTTATCAAAAACAACAAACTTTTCAATAGATTTATCTTTAATAGAAATCTCAAAACTTTGTTCTTTTGTTAATTTTTTACAGATTTTAATTTCTGTTTTTGATTTCAGGAAAACAGAACTCTCAGAAAAATTATCATCCATTTTAATGTATTCAAGTGTATAATCTGATTTTATGAATATATTAAACGGAGCTATAAAATCCTGAATTATAGTTGTCAAACTGTTTTTTACAGTGTTTGTCGGATAACGGTCATTAACAATTAATCCTTTATAAAATCCTGTAACAATTTTATAAACTCCAAGGTAAAAATAAAATAACAATGATTTTTTGTTTCCTTCAAAATGGGTGAAATAAAAAATATTTCCATCATTTTTGAAATACGCTTTTGACTTTGAATTTTCACAAAGGATGTATAAATTATTGTAAATATCTGCATCAATTTTCCAGTTGATGGTTTTATTTTTTTGCGAATCGGAGCTTGTAACAAAAAACTTTAATTTTTGCCCGGGGATAAAGCGAAAGGCTTTGTACAAAGAATCATTTTTTTCAATGTTTGAAACAATATCATTTTTTTGAGGTTTATCAAACGACTTCAATTCAAATTTTGAATTCTCATTAAGGATATAATTCCCTATAGGGTAATCAAGAGTTTTAGAGGCGATAAATGGTTCAGACTGGATTTGAAAATGAATATGAGGCTGCGGTGACCTCCCTGAATTTCCGCAATATGCAATGATTTCACCTTTTTTTATAAACTCACCTTTTTTAACTTTAAAACTTTCTTTTTTAATGTGGCTTACTTTTGAATAAAGCTTCTCGTCATGTTTTATAACAATTGTATTGCCCCAGTTGTCTTCCATGTTCATATAACCGATTTTATTATCCTTAATACCATCAAATATTTCTTCAACCCAGCCGTCGGCAGGGGCAATTATCGGCTTGTTATAACAATAATAATCTTCTCGTTTTGTTCCGCTTCCTTTATAAGTTAAATTTTCTTCATCAGTGATCTCAAAATCCCAGGCATGTCTCCAGTCATCTTTGTGAGTAATCTCATCATCCTGTCCTTGTGTAACTATCCACTCTCCCCAGAAAGGCAGGGATATTGAAATGTACTTTGAGTTTCTGAAACGTTCTTTATAATTTGTTTGTGAATAAAGGTTTTTTTCAGGTGAAAACTGCTGAACAGTAACAATTTCTGGTTTATTATAAAATCGTTCCCTGAACTTCAGTGTGTATAAAAACATTAAAACAATAAAATTAAACGGCAATGAAAAAATTGACAACTGAAGAATTGAAAACAAGGCACTTGTGCTTGTAATCATGATTGAAATTAAAGGAGTTAGCAAGATAACCCAGAGAAAAGAATATTTTGACGGTACAATGAAAAACCCCCCGATTGCAATAGCTGTGAGTATATAGTTGAAACCAATGTACCCGTAATTTAATTCCCCGATGTTTGCACCTATAAATTGATAAAATAAATATGCTGAAAAAAATCCAACTAAAGATAATAAAAAAGCAATCCTTGAATAAATTAAAATTCCGATTGCAATTAAAATTCCGGCAAATAAATGATACTGAAAAAATATAGCTCCCAAGGACCTGAAATATATTGTAATTGACTCGTGGAGATTTAGGTTATTGAACCATTCGTAAATTTTCACCATTGTAAACCCGCCAAGCATATACATTTCGTTGAGGTTATAAATGCCTCTGTCGCTGATTGTAAGAGAAGTAAATTCGCGTGAGGCAAGAGTTATTACCCATATCCCGATAAGGAAAGAAATACTTAAATAAGGCAGTCCGTATTTCCCAATCACACCCTCAAGCATTATTGTTACAAAAAGTGTGAATAAAGAAACAAAAAGCAAAAGAGCAAAAAATTCAAATCCGGGTTGATAAAAAACACCCAATCCCAAGCCTACAAGTAATGAGTTAAATCCGTAATATCCCGACTTAATATTAAAGCGGTTAAAACCTACCAGATAAGCAACCGTATTTGAAACAATAACAGCAATTAATCCGCTGATTCCGGCAAAAAAATCAAAAAACGATACAACAATTAAAATAACTGCAAACCTTGAGTGATTTGAAAAAAATACCTGCGAATAGCTATTTAAAATGCTATTGATAAAATGAGGAAATATGTATTTTAATTTGGCGACCATTTTTTATTTCAGATTTCAGGTTGCTTCTATCAGTGTGAATCAGTGTTC
Source organism: uncultured Bacteroidales bacterium (assembly GCA_964599115.1). Classification (GTDB taxonomy): domain Bacteria; phylum Bacteroidota; class Bacteroidia; order Bacteroidales; family JADFUO01; genus JADFUO01. Next base: position 3,019 of record CAZREZ010000011.1, on the reverse strand, counting down.
TATTAAAAATAGTTATGCAGATTTTATTAAACGCAGAGACACAAAGAAGCAGAGATGAATTGCTTTTATTTAACCATTTAATACCGCAACTCGTATCTCGTAACCCGCAACCAATAATAGCCACAGATTACACTGATTCTCACAGATTTAATTAATTCATCCATTCAAAGATTACAATTCAAACTTTTTCAAATACTCAGGTAATTTTTCAAAGTCGGTTATGCTGTTAATATTTTCGTTCTCGCGGATAATATGAGATTTGCTGTCCATATCTATCATTACAACTTTTGGTCTTAAAGTAATGAACTGCATCCATTGGGTCATATTATAAGCACCTACATAATGAATAACAATATTGTCGCCTTTATTCAAAAGAGGTAGGCTTGCGTTTTCGCGGATTACATCAATATTCATACATAAAGGACCATATAAAACCGTATCTTCAGTATATTGTGTAAATGGTTGTGCAGGTATTACTTTATGGTCGTACCAGAATGAAGTAAATAAAATATTTACTCCCACATCAATAATTGTGGCTCTTTTCCCGTCCGACAGGCGTTTATTGGAAATGACCGTACCAATCAAAAATCCCGCATCGTCAATTAAAGCCCTGCCGGTTTCAAGTATCAGAAGAGGTAATTTATCAGATTTGAAATCGCTGTTAATCAATGCACTTGTAATAGTTTCTGCAAAATCATCAAAAGACGGGGTCGTATCAACACCGGGTAAATATGCACCTTTAAGGGTGTTTTTAGAAGCAAAACCTCCGCCCATATCAATATATTTTATTTCATGGTCGTATTTTTTTTGAACACCAATTGCAAGGTCAGCAAGTTTAAAAGCAGCTGCTCCATAAGCTTGCGGTGAAAGCATAAATGTTCCGATGTGTGTATGCAAACCTACTAGATCCAGTTTTTTTGAACGCATTATTTTATTTAAAGCATCCCATGCTTGTCCGTTTTCATAATTAAATCCGAAACGGTCCCATATAGGATATATGCCGGTATCCATATTAACCCTGATAGCAACCTTAGGTTTTTTGTTCAACTTTTCAGATAATTCAATAATTGTGTATAATTCATCCAAATGATCAATGTGTATCAAAGAATCGTTTTTTATTGCTTTGGTCAGGTCATTTTCGGTTTTGTCGGGTCCGTTAAATATAATTTTTTTACCATCAACACCGTTTTTGATAGCTTTATCATATTCAAAACCTGAAACAACTTCTGCCCATAATCCTTCCTGATGAAAAATATTACAAACAGCACTTAAATAGTTGGTTTTGTATGACCATGCAAATTGTACTTTCGGATACCTTGTCGTAAAAGCTTTTTTTGCGTTTTTATATGTTGATCGTATTGTTCTCTCCGACATTACAAACAATGGTGAGCTATACTCATTGATGAGGTCTTTTACCGCAACATTATCAATATGTGTTTTTGGTTTATATTCAGAGCGAAGACCGAACTTGTTCGGCATATTACTTTCCAGCTTTTTAATTAACGGACGCTCATATCTTTGTTTTTCCATTTTTTTATAATTAATTAGGTTACATTTCTCCATAAGTTGATATTTGCTCAAATTCCGAAATATCAACTATCATATCATAAGCATATCTGATAAACATTTTCCCGACTTTATATTCTTTGAATGGTTTTATTTTATTTCCCATTGCAAGATTTACAAGTCCTTCAGGAATATTTTGTCCAACACCTACAGATAAATAAATCCATGCAGGTATTCTCGGGTTAATCTCCAGTAAATAAAACTCATTTTTCTGATTTTTCATAAATTCCAGTTCAAATACCCCACGCCATTTTGTTGAAGCTATAAAATTTTCGGTAAGTTCAAGTAAATTTTTATCAGCAATTGAAATACCACCCCAGGCTTTTCCTTTATCGGTAATATATTGTTTTCGCATAGGAAAAGCAGCAAACGTGTTGCCTTTTCCATCTCCCAGGCCTGTTGTATTATATTCGGTTCCGTTAACAAATTTCTGGATAATTATCGGCAATCCCCATTTAGCTGAAATCTTATTGAAATAGGTTTTCACCTGCTCGGCATTGTATGCAACCGAAGCATCATAATATTTACCCTTTACTAATAAAGGATAAGAAAATTTCGAATCCAGTCCGTTGATTTCACTTATAGTATAAATTGCTTTGCTGTGCGGTACTTTTATATTATATTTTTTACCGAACTTAGGAAGGTTAATTTTTTGCCGTTCTTCAAATTGCTCTATTGTGGGAAGAAAAGTATTGATTCCCATTTCTTTCAGCGTTGGACTAAGCTTTATAAATGAATAAAGTTCTGCATCAAAATTAGGAATTATCACATTTAGGTTTTCCTTTGAATGTATGTATTCCAAACGAGATAACAAAGTTTCGGTTCCGGTATTGGGATATGGAATTTGATAGGTTTTATCAACCAGTTGATGCATATATATTCCCGGCTCAAGCGATTCATAAGATAATCCGATGATTCTTACATCAAAGGAACCGGCTTCGCGTAAAGCACGAATTACTGCAACACCAGGACCCGGATTGTCAATAGCATTCAGTCCTGTAACTGCAATGCTAAGCTTCATTTTCTGCATCCTGATCAAGTAATTGAAATTGATTTAAAATTTGAACAAAATCGTTATAATCCTTTTCTAAAGTATTTTTATCAGTATTATATTTTTCAAGCATGTTTTCAAAAATTTCCTTCTGAGGTTTTGCCTGTTTGATGAGATTAAAAATTTCAATTCCAATCGGGTTTGTAGAAAAAGACTCACCGTTTGCCGGATTAAAAATAAATCCGGTATCACTGACTGCTATGTTGCTTTTAATTTTTGTCATACAATTTTGGGTTTTTTAAAAATTTGATTTTATGTAAGATGAGTTAACGTTATTATACTTTAAAAAGTATAAAAAATTAACATTTCTTAAGATTAACTTAGTATTTTAATTCAAATTTTGTTTGATCATAGATTATCACGGTAAAATTCTATACGTATTTCAAGAATAAGAAGCGCCAA
>CAZREZ010000010.1:0-21020 GCA_964599115.1 uncultured Bacteroidales bacterium | reverse complement strand
AGGGTATTCGGGAACAAAGACTCGTCTTTTCTGATGTGCGGCTGATGTAGTTAATGTCTCATGCACATATGAACCTAATGCAATAACGAGCTCCGGCTTTAGCAAATCAAGTTCGCCCCAAATTTTCGCTGGGCAGTTAACTCGCATTCGGTAAGAAGGTCTGCAACGTTTACTTGAGGATGAGCATTTAATGAGATTTGTGTATGCAATGAATGGAAGAATGTCATTATCCGCATCGGACTGAACACCAAGAGCAGCTTTTGCCATTCGTGTAACCCTCTTGCGAAAACCACTAGCTTCCCAGTTTCCAGGATTATCCTTATCTGCCCATTTGACAAAGAGTTCCCTCGCCTTGACATCAGTGTATTCTTCAGCATTCATCCAGCCGAGGTTTGGATTCAGACCAACGAATACAACACGACGTTTTTCTCCGTAACTGGGTCCAATCGCTGGCAAAGAAGGCGGACAAAAAACTTCGGAACTTTCAGATGATCCTCGGATTGTTTTCCGTTCTGGACCACAGGGATAACCGTTAGATAGATAACACTGAACCTCGGGACAGTAATAGGTGGATTCGAAATAAGCTTTAATCGTACCCAGTATGTCTTTGCTGTTCATATTTGCCATTCCATTTAAGATCCAAATTAAGATGCCGAACGAAAAGCAAAGCCACCTGAAAAAGCGGTGAGCTTTTTCAGGTCGGTCTTGAGCGGTTTGTTAGGCGAAATGTTATATGATTGTATTCTATCTGTTGTATCCCAATGACTAGAAGCGACGGCCACCACCTCGTCCTCCTCCATCACGGCGATTTTCGGTGCGAGGACGAGCCTCATTCACGTTAAGAGTTTTTCCTTTTAATTCTGTGCCATTGAGACCATCAATTGCAGACTGTGCTTCAGCTTTAGTGGGCATCTCCACGAATCCAAAACCTTTTGATCTACCACTATACTTGTCTTTTATAATAGTAGCAGACTCAACCTTCCCGAATGGCTCAAAAGCCAGCCGTACGTCATCTTCGGTGACCTCGTACGACAAATTTCCTAAATAGATATTCATTCTAATCTCCTTTTGTAAAAAATTATTAAGCAGCAAATATCCGCATAATAAACCTAATATGCAAGAAAAAACGTAATCCGTAATACTTTTATTGTAGATTTTAACCTGAATGAAATAGTAATGCGAGACGGAAAAAGAAATAATGACCGAAGCAGTGTCTTCGCCCAAACTTCATCCTATACAAACTTCTCACGTTTCTGCAGATTGATCATCGCCCATAAAATTGCAATTACCGATCCTATTATTAGCATAAGGCGATTTTGATAAAGGACGTTTTTCCAAACAGTATGACTTATATCCGTTGGGATATTAAACGGATTCAGAAAAATATTCCATTTGCTGTACTCTAAAGGTTCATCCATAATAAAAAAGAATAATCCGATAATAACCATAATCACGGCTGTTCCGCTTGCGTTTTTTATAATCGTTGAAAGCAAAAATGACAGGCTTGCCAAAAATAGCAATGGATACATAAGATTATAAACCATATAAAAAACAGGAATGCGAGCAACTGCAAATACTGAGAACCAAGCCATAAATACAAGAATTATAAAAAGTAACATCATGCTAATTACAAAACGCACAAGGTAAACCCTAAAACGGTAATTTGGTATTCCGAAAACAATCTCAAGCATACGTGAATCTTTATCATTTTGAATATTAAAAATAACAGGATAAAATAAAATAAGTATGCCAGGAAAAATCAGAGTATTGAAAATATCTTCGTCACCCGGGTTTGAATCTGAGAATAACATAATTCCTATTATCATTAGAAAAAAAGCAAATGCAGCTATAAAAAAGTATATGAATTTATTGGCAAATACTATTTTAAGGTTATAGACTATGCTGTTATATATTAGTTGAATTCTGTCTTTTTGTTTCATTGATTCAGATTGATTATTTCATTGTTTATTTAAAATTTCATTCTTTTTTTTCAGTTAGTAAATACAGATAAGCATCTTCCAGATTGGCTTTTACCTGTCTGGCTTCAGCCGAAGGTGATTCATCAGAAAGGCAACGTATTCTTATATTTTCTCCATCACGTAGGTGATGAATAATTACGTAATCATCTTTTATCTCGTCGAATTTTGCTGCCGGAATGTTTAATGTCCAAACTTTTCCTTCTGCTTTTTTAGCCATTTCAATAGGTGCACCAAGGTATTTTACTTCACCGGTTTTCATTACGGCAACTCTGTTGCATGAACTTGCTACATCTTCAATAATATGAGTTGAGAAAATCACAATACGCTCACGGCTAAGTTCAACCAATAAATTTCTAAAACGTATACGTTCTCTCGGATCAAGACCGGCTGTTGGTTCATCAACTACCAAAATGCGTGGTAAATGCAATAATATTTGTGCAATACCAATACGCTGCTTCATCCCGCCGGAAAATGAACCTATCTTTTCATTTTTATTTTCAAATATATGAACAGCCTTAAGCACATATTCGACTCTCTTGGTTCGTTCTTTTTTGTTATAAAGTTTTTTTAGAATTCCCATATAATGCAGAAAATCCCATGCAGTCATATTTTCATACATTCCAAATTCCTGCGGAAGATAACCAATCAAACCCTGTAATTCTTCGCGTTTCTCACGTGCATCGATACCGTTTATTGTAATCTTGCCATAGCTTTGTTCCAGAATTCCACAAATAATCCGCATCAGAGTTGATTTTCCCGCACCGTTTGGACCAAGCAATCCAAACATTCCATTTTCAATTTTCAGAGAAACACTTTTTACTGCTTTAAAAGGAGTTTTCTTTTTCCCGATAAGGGGAATGATCAAAACAAAACGACAAAAGGCTTTTCTAATTCCTTTAAACTTACCTTTTATTCTATTTATGTTAACCTTGTTTTTGTAAAGATTATTTGAAGTAACTTTAATAAATATAGCAAGATACCATAAAAATCCCATTGGGATAACTAAACCAATCAAAGAGAACTTCTTATTAAAAATGTATAATGCAATAGCAGGAAAAGACCAGAAAAATAATTTACAAATCAACATAATAAAACGCCTGACCCATTTTAATTTGTTTTGCGTTTTCAAATTTCCGACATACTTTTTAAAAGGAGTCAGAATATCCAATACAATTATATATAAAAGTATTGGAAGAATAAAATACCAAAACCCGCTTTCTAAATGGAAATAAATGAAATAAATAATAAATCCCACCAGTGGCAATTGCCATAAGAGACAATCAAAATCTTTGATAGAAGTAAATTTATGTTCAATTCCGAGGCGTTTTCTGATATTTATCCCCGATTTCCATTCACGTCGGAATCTGCTGTCCCAATCATAGATCTTAACAAGATTCCTGATTTCAATATGTAATGGTTCATCTTCATCAATCAGTTTTTCAGTTGCTTTACGCATACTGTTTTGGATAAAATAAATAGTAGCCGGAACCGAAATTATCAGAACAATAAAGTCGATTATTTGCCATATCCTACTATCCACTTCCGTATAAATATAATAGGTTCCTGCAACCCAAAGCACTATTTGAATTATTTTTATATGGATTTTTTGCTGCTTCATCCAGTTTATGGATGTTTGCAAACCTGAATGTAATGTTGGAATAAAAACCAGTGTTAACATTGTGCTTAATGCTAAACCACCGATAACCGTAACAGCAAAAGGCACACCAATTTGTGTAACATATTCGGCTTTTCCCATTGCAAGAGGAATAAGAGCAATAATTGTTGTAATGGCTGTGATCAAAATAGGCCTTACTCTTGCCAATCCGGCCATTATTAATGCTCTTGATTCGTTATATCCTCGTTTTTGCAAGACCCTTGAGTAATCAATCATTAGGATTCCGTTGTTTACTACAATTCCCAAAAGAATGAGAAATCCTGTAAAAACATTGGCATTCATAATTGAGTTTCCTGTTAAGATTAGGGCAACCAAAGAACCTACTGCTGCCAAAGGAATTGAAAACATCATCACAACAGGAACAGTAAAAGATTCAAAAACTGAAGCGAGTATCATATAAATTAGCAGAAAAGCCATCAAAAACAGAAAAGCAAAATCTCCAAGATCATCCTCTTCATGAATGACTTCAATTACCATTCCTGAGCTGAGGTTTATATTTTCAACTATTTCATCTACTTCAAGCCTTGAAGCTTCAAGAAGGTCTTTCTCGTCATTTACCTCATCAATAAATTCATAAATTAATTCAAGTTGTTTTTCCTGATTAGTTCTTCTTATTGTTGATAAACCATCGGTAAAATTAAAATTACTTATACTTTGCAATTCGAATTGAGAACCTTGAGAGCCCCTGACAGCAAGGGTTTTCAAATCACTTACATTTCTTTCTTTTTGTTCGTCAGTAATGATGGTTTTAATTTGAATATCATATTCATCGGTTCCCTGTTTAAATTTAACACCGCTTGAAAATTCATGTTGAAACGAATTAAGTTCGGAAAGCACCGAAGAAACAGGAATATCATAAAGTCCCATCAACTGCTTATCGAAATTTAATAAAAGCTCAGGACGCTTATTCGGAATTCTGATATTTATTCTTTCAATAGATGATAATTGTTCGAGATAATATTTTACATCATTGGCAAGGTTTAGCATTTTATCAAAATTCTGTCCCTTGATGACAACTTTTTCACGCTGAGTTCCAATCCCAAGTATTCTTGCAAAATCATCACTATCATCATCAAAACCACCGCTGCCAAAACGACGCCCTGTAGCTGGCGGATCCCAGCTAAATTCTGCTTGTTTTAAATCTGATAATCGTTCGAGTATTTCATTTTTAATTCCGGGAATAGACATATTTCTGATATCTTTATAATCTTCCAATAAAGAAATCGTAAGCATTGCTTCTTCCTCGTAAATCTGACTAACTAAATCTTCCTTTTCTTCAAGATTCTCAAGCTTCTTTTCTGCTTCAATGATCAACAGGTCGGTGTTTTCTAAAGTTGTTCCTGCCGGCATTGTAACATATAAGGTCAGATCTCTAATTTCAGGCTCTTCGTTTGAAGAAACACTAATTGCAAGACAGATCAAAAGGCTGATAAAGAATACCCCTAATGCACCGAGAATTGTACGTCCGGGATTACGCATACAGGTTTTCAGTAAAACCATATATATTTGGATGAGCCTATTGTGAAAAGAAATACTTTTGAATCGTATAGGTAATGCTTTCCCGCGCCATTTCAAGAAAGTGTGGGTTATCATTGGAATCAATAATAAAGCTACTGCAAGTGATACTAAAAGCGTGGAAATAATTGATACACCTATATGTTTTCCTAATAAACCGATGAAGAAATTAGTAGAAAACACAAAAGGTAAAAATACTGTTATTGTTGTCAGAGTGGCTGCAAAAATTGATCGCCATACCTCTTTTGTCCCCTGAACTACCGCAATGTCAGGATTTATTTTTTTGGAGGCCAGGCGATAAATATTCTCCAGCACAACTACACTATTGTCGAGAAGCATTCCGATTGCCAAAGCCATTCCCAAAAGTGTAAGGCTGTTAATACTTACACCATAAGCATAAAAGAAATTAAAAGCAGTGTAAACAGAAATTGGGATAGCAAGTGCAATGGCAATAACCAACCTGAAATTTTTTAGAAATATCCAAAGTACAAATATTGCCAATATTCCGCCTATTATCGCTAACTTTATGATAAGATCAATGTTTTTCTCCATGATTTCAGCAGAATTATACTGAATAACCATTTCGACATCTTTGGGTTCTAACTCTATATTTAATATGTCAATTTGTTTTTTTACTTCATTTGCCAGTTCAATAATATTTGCCTGTGAATCACGTGAAACCTGGATGGTTACTGATTCTTTTCCGTTTACACGACTGTATGAGTTTTGTTCTTTTACACCAAAATTAACAGTAGCAATATCTTTAAGTTTTATTGTGCCCTGTTCTTTTACAACTACTTCATAAATATCATTAATATTTGAAAATTCCGAAATCACATTAACAAAATACAACAGATTGTTTTTTGAAACTTTTCCTGCAAAAGTCCTTGCCTTACTGTTTTGGTTTATTGCTGAGCGAACATCAGCAGGCGAAATTCCATAACTTTTACAAACATCTTCGTTGAGAATAATATCAATTGATTTTTCTCTTCCTCCGAAAACTTCTGCATTTGAAACGCCGTCGATATTTTCAATTTTATTAAGTATTTCCCGTTCTACTATCTGTCGTACACGGTTTACTCCACCACTTCCTCTTGCCTGAATTGTCATAAACATATTGTTTATTTGCTCCAGATCAAATTTATAAACCTGAACCATGAATTCCTCAGGCAAATTCTTTTTTACTTCATCAATTTTTTCAACGAGTTTGAGATAAGCAAATTTAATATTAACAGATTGCTGAAAAGATATTCGAATACTTCCCTGCTGCTGCCCTGCTGTTGACTCAATTTTCTCAACACCTTCTAGCGTTCCGATGGCTCCTTCGAGAGGTATTATTACCTGGTTTTCCATATATTCAGGATCAACTTCAAGTATACTTCCAACCTGAACAAATAAAAATGGTATTTGAGCATTTGGATAAAGCTCAACAGGAAGTTGCTTATAGGAAAAATAGCCAAGCATAGTCAGCCCCGTAAAGAGCATGGCAATTAGTATTTTTCGCTTTATTAAAAAATTCATTTTTTGATTTTAGAATTTACATTTTAGATTTTTGATTTAGGGTTTTTATTTTGTTCTCAATCTGCTTAATGAAATCTTTTTCAACCTGCGTAATTCTATTCTTTATTTTTTCTTTGTATATTTCATATTCGGTATGTGCTTTTTCTATGGCTTTTAGATGAGTGATTTTTCCCGAATGTTGCAATATTTCTTTTCCTGTCATTTTAAGAAAAATATCCAACTGTTTAATCCAATCTGCCATATACATTGGTGTACGGTCTAAAGCTTGAATTTCTGCAATTTCGAGATATGCTGTTACCATTCTGTTTAAAATATTTAGTTCATCTTCTGAAAGATAATTTTTGGCAATTTCACTCTCTTTTTTTGTTGGAATTTCTCCTTTAAAACTTTTCAGTCCAATATTTTGTTTTGCTGAATCTACTCGTTTATAAACAGTTTCTGCCGCTGTTTCTCCATGAGTAGCCCAGTGCATTTTATTTTGTATGGTTTTAAATACCATTACGGATTGTTCTGTATTAGGATCATAGTCTATGCTTGTTGCATAAACATCTAAAACTTTTCGCCAAAAAACTTTTTCAGATGAACGAATATCACGAATACGAGACAAAAGCTCATCAAAATAGTTTCCGCCTCCTGCTTCTTTTAGCAGTTCATCATTCATTGCAAAGCCTTTTATTAAATACTCTTTGATAAGTGCTGTTGCCCATTTTCTAAAATGCACGCCTCGATGAGATTTCACTCTGTAACCTACTGAAATAATAACATCAAGATTGTAATAGTTAGTTGGTTTTGTAGAAAAATCGGAATTTCCGATTTTTCTCATAGTTATCTCTTTTTCAAGCTCTTTTTCCTTGTATATATTAAGAATATGATCGTTTATAGTTGAGCGGGATTTTTGAAAGAGTTCTGATATCTGGTCAATATTTAACCATACAGTCTCATTTTCAAAATGTGTTTCAATTTTAATTTTGCCGTCTTTGGTTTGATAAATTATAAGTTGGTTGTTTTTCATTGTATTAATCTCTATTTGCTAACAAAATTTCTTTTATACTTTGTCTGTTTCTTTACCTTGCAGCTAATGCTTTCAAAAACATAATAAACACAAGGGATCACAACCAGTGTTAATAATGTTGATGTTATCAAACCAGCAATTACTGCAATCGCCATTGGTGAACGTAAAGCTGCACTTTCTCCAAAACCAATAGTTAATGGTAATAGAGCAAGAATTGTTGTGATACTTGTCATAATTATCGGTCTGATACGATTTTCTCCGGCACTGATAATAGATTCACGTAAGGATTTTCCGGCTGCTCTAAACTGATTGATAGCATCAACAAGAATAATTGAATCGTTAACAGCAATCCCTGCTAACATGATTATCCCGATATAAGCCATAATGTTAAGCGGTATTCCGAGAATAAAGAATGCCCATATCGCTCCAACTCCGGCAAGCGGAATAGTCAGCAAAATGGTAAAAGGGTGAATTAGTGATTCGAATTGTGAAGCCATAACCATATAAACTAAAATAATCGAAAGCAATAAAGCAAAACTCAGGTTCGACATAGCATCCTGACGTTTTTGTTCTTCGCCAACTATGTCAATCTGATAACCTTGAGGGTAATCTATCAGTCCCAATGTTTCACGAAGATTTTTAATAACTTTATCAAATGCCATCGAACTCTGAATATCGGCACTAACTTTTCCAATTCGATTTTGATTCCTACGATGTAATTGTTTTGGGGAAACAGAATTTTCGATACGTGCCACTTCATATAGAGGCACTTCTTTGTCACCGCTTTTTAGTTTAATAGTGTTAAATTCATATAAACTGATTTCCGGTAACTTTACTGTGATATCACTCATCTCGCCATCTTTTTCATACTTGCCGGCATCTTTTCCCATCAGCAGATCTTTCAGTTGGGAAGTTATACTTTCAGCTGTCAAACCATAAATTCCGGCTTTGTAGCGATCGATAACAACATCAATTTCGGGTGCACCTTTTTCAATACTGGTTTTTACATTCAACAAGTAAGGCATTTGCTGCATTTTGTTTTTTATTTTAGCAGTAACTTCGTCAAGCACTTGTATGTCATCCCCTTTAACTTCAACAACCAATGGTGCATCTTCTGTTCCCATTATTGATTGCAGAGCTGTTTGATCACGAATGATTGAAATTTCTGCATCGGGAATTTGATCCAAGATTTCTCCTATTGTAGAAATAATTTCTTCAGACTGATCAATAACTTCCTTTTTTAGATGAACTTTAATACTTGCTGTATTTTCATTTTGGAAAACTGTTTTTTCAGTACCAGAAACACTTGCAGGACCAATCTGACTATAAACAACATCAACTTTATCACCAATAACTTCACTCAGAATTAACTCAATAACCCGAACTGTTTCGGAGGTATGTTTCAATTGGGTTCCTTCTTTTAACTGTATCTCGATACTAAATTCATTTGTACCGCTTTTTGGAAGATATTCATTCCCTACATAAGGAAAAATATAAACGGTAAGTACTAAAATTAATATTGCAAAAACAATTACCAAATATCTAAAATTTAGGATTTTAGATAAAAAACCACCATACCAGCGAATACGAACCGATTTGATATTTTTCTGCTTTGATTTTTTTCCATAAGCGAAATTAAATAACATTGGAATCATTAAAATAGCAACAAATAAGGAAGCCAATAACGAAAAAGCTACTGTCCATGCCTGATCTTTAAATAGAGCTCCCGAAGCACCATGTAAATAAACTATCGGAAGGAAAACCACAATTGTAGTAAGTGTGGAAGCTACTATTGCTCCACCGACTTCTGCTGTACCTTTAACAGCAGCCTCTTTAACAGATAAACCCGATTCTAAATTCCGAAAAATATTTTCCACAACAACAATAGCATTATCAACAAGCATTCCTGCACCGAGTGCAAGCCCGCCAAGAGTCATAATATTTAAACTCAGTCCGTTAAAATACATCAAGTTAAATGTAGCAATAACTGAAATTGGAATTGCAAAACTTATAATTGCTGTTACTTTTATTCTTCTTAAAAATATAAACAGTACAAAAACAGCCATTAAAGCACCAATCAGTGCGGTTTGCTCAACTTCATCAATAGATTCCTGAATGAATTTTCCCTGATTTTGAACTATAATGAATTCATATCCCGGTAAAGCTTTTTTAATTGATTCCATCGTTTCATTCAGGTCATTTACAGCTTTTACGGTATTGAATCCTGTCTCCTTGAAAATTGAGAGTCCGACACAGCGTATCCCATTAATCCTGACAATGTTTTGTGGATCTTTATTAACAAAGCTAACTTTTGCAACATCCTTTAGGAAGATTGGCACTTTATTACTGATAGCATTAACAGTTTGAGCACTTTGTTCCGGATTGATTTGTTTGTAACTGACAACCAGGTTTTCCAAATCACGAATATTTTCCAGAAGACTGGCTCCCTTGATAATATATTTTTTACCCATTTCAACAACTGATCCACCCGAAACGTTTCTATTCATATTTTGAACCTGTTGAACAATTTGTCCGGCAGTTAATCCAAAAGCATCCAATTTATATTGATCGGTTTCTATCAGAACTTCTTTTTCTTCGGCACCTGTCAGACTAACATCAGCAATACCTTCGAGGCGAATCAATTCGTTGCGTATATAATTTTCGCCAACTTTTCTAAGTTCATCCATGTCGGAAATCTCGGGATGCATCATCCCGATAATCATTACAGCTGTGGCGTTGGGATTGTGTTGAGTGATAGTAAATTCATCAATATCAGAATTTTGACCAAAAGTTGTGAGAGCTTTTTGCAAATCCAGAAAAGCTTCGTCCATATCTCGCCCCCAGGCATATTCTACCGTAACTCTTGCTGAACCTACCATGCATATTGAAGAAACCTGAGTAACTCCTTTTTGACGGATGGACATTGATTCAATATTTTCGATAAATTGTTTTTCAATTTCTTCAGGGGGTCGTTCGCCTGCTTTTATTTCAATGAAAATTCGCGGAGCATTCATTTCCGGTAATAAATCGACACCTAATTTCCTTAATGAAATCCACCCCAATAATATTATTGCAAGTGCTATCATTGTAACCGTTACCGGATAATTAACCGAAAACTGTGTTATTTTTTTCATTTTATTTCAATCATTTTAAATATTTTTTTTTTAAAACTATAATCAAGGTTAAAAATTTAATATTCGGTTCAATCTAAAATCTCAAATCAAAATTCATAAATCAAATCACTTAACTACTTTCACTTTAGAACGGTTTCTAAGTGTTTCAAATCCTTTTATTACCAGTCTGTCGTTTTTTTTGAGGCCGGAAATTACCTGAACTTCATCAGGATTCTCCAAACCGAAATTGATAATTCTCTCCTCTGCTAAACCTTTATTAATAACAAAAACCGTGTTTCCTCTTTGTTTTGACAAAATAATAGCTTTTGGAATAACGATCGCACTATCAAGGGAAGCAACTATTATTTCACCTTTAGCAAACATTCCGGGACGTAATAAAAGTTCAGAATTATTTATATTTACCATGGCTTTGAATGAACGGGTTTCAGGATCGATAGCAGGTGATAATTGCGTAATTTTACCAGACAATGTATCATCCGGAATAGTGTAATTCATTATTCTAATATTTTGTCCAACTTTGACAACATTTATATTTTTCTCAGCAAGATTAAGCTCCATAAAAAGTTTGCTATAATCCATTAGTTTTACTAATAACTCATTTACCTCTACTTTTGTTCCAGGTGTAAAATATGGAAGCTCAACAATTGCACCGGATATTGATGCTATGATTTTCATTTTTTTCAATCTAATTAATGCATCTTCGTAAGAATATTTTGAATTAATATACTCGATTTCAGCATTCTTCAATTCGCTAAGTGTTACACCTCCTTTTTCGTACAACGACTTTTGTTTATCGAAAACTTGCTTTGTTATTTCGAGATGTAATTCCAAAGATGAAATCTTAATATTATTTTCATATTCTTCATCTTCAAGAAAAATTATCTCATCACCTTTTTTAACATAATCACCCAGAGAATAAGATTTACCGGTTGATGGATTTGTTTGCAGTTTGTATTTACCGGAAATTTCTGACTTCAAACTCACCTCCATCACAGGAGTTACCGTTCCGGTTGTACTGAAGTATTTTTCAATGGGTTTGAATTTAATTTCCATAACCGATACTGGTACGGAAATATCCTTATTCAAATCAGGAGCATTTTCGTTGCAAGCCACTAAAACACTTGCAATTATTATAAGCATTATGATCTTTTTCATGTGTTTATGTTTTTGTAGTTAATATATTTTCAGTTATTTGCATTTTTTAAAACTAAAGATATAGAAATTAGTCCTGAGTACTCGGGAGGAAATTTGGTTTTCTTCCGAATTTCTAATTTCCAATTTCAATTTTTCATATTACTTCTCTCTTATATTATTTTGCAGTTCTTTAGGTACAAACGAAGTATTATTTTCAAAGTCCCAAAGCGACTGAATTTTCATATTTATTAATTCAATTTTATAATTTATTAATGCATTAGCAAGGTTCATTTTCTTTTCTGAAAGTTGGTTTTGAAAAAGCTCGAGGTCCATACTTGTCAGATCACCATTTCTGTAACGCTCCAGATTTATTTCATAAGTCAGTTGAGCGTTTTTTTCGTTTTGTTCTGCAATTTCAATTTGTAAAATTAAGTTATTCAGATTTCTGTATATTTGTCTGATATTAATAATAATATCGTTTTTTTGGTTTTGAATATCAATTTCTTTTGATTCCACATCAACTTCGGCTGCCCGGATTCTTGCTTTTCTTTCGCCCCAATCGAAAATAGGAATTGAAAATGTTATACCAACCTGTGGACTTTTTGTTGGTTTTTCATAAATATTTCCAAACTTTTCGTTATTACCCATAATTCCAAGTGAAAGCTCAACATCGCCTCTGAATTCATTGGTTGCTGAGGTTTCTATCAGATTGAATTTTGCAGTTTTAAGTTCAATTTGCCTTTGACTTAATTCAAGTCGCTGAGATAAACCATTATCAATAGCTTTTTCTAATGAAACAGTTACAGGTTTATAATCAATATCAGTTGAAACCTGAATATCCTCATAAAGTGACAAGCCAATCAATTGTTTAAACTGATCTTTGGCATTTTCCAAATCAACGTTCTTATTATCCAGATTAGATTTACTTGTTGCAAAATTCAATTCAGCCTGATATAATTCTTCCATAGCTGACAAACCACCTTCAACCTTACTTTGAATAATTTCTCTGCTGATTTTTTGATTTTCAAACTCTTCTTCAGCAATTTCAAGAGCCATTTGCCTTTGATATATTGCATAAAAAGCCTGGTTAACCTGAAATTCCAAATTTAACATTTCAATGGAATAAGCCAAAGTGGCATTTTCAAGATTAAGTTGGTTGCGTTCCAAATCAAGCTTAGTTTTATTATAGGTAAACAAAGGCTGATTATAAGCTAAATATAAGTAGTTGTTAAATCCTTTATAATATGAAGACAAATTATTTCCTTCTGAATAATTGTCCTGGTATCCAAAATCATTTCTTAGTATCAAAGATCCGTCAGAGAATTTAATGGGTTGAGAAATTACCAAACTGGCATTTGCTCCTTTATTTTCAGTAGTATACCATTCTGAAAAAAATTCATCATATCTTTCTTCATGAGAATAATTAAAAGGAGTAACATCAAAAAGGAAACGAGATTTCAATGATGCCAATTGTGCATTTAAATATTCTTTGTTTTTCTCCATATTTAATCTTGACTTTCTGATATCCGGACTGTTTTCAAGAGCAATATCCATAGATTGTTCAAGAGTTAAAAGCTTTTGCGATTGTAGGAGCAGTGAAGTGTTCAGAATTACTGCCAGTACAAGAATTAGTTTTATTATTTTCATATCAATATATTTTAATTCAAATATTCAGTTTCTGGTATAAAATCATAAATATAGAATCTCAATTCTCAAATCTAATCATTTTTCACCCATTTTATTGCATCGGCAAATATCATTTTACCAATTGATTTATTTGTTAGTTCAACCTTTGCAGTTGAAGGACTTATAAAAAATGTTCCGAGATAATTCCATCCGTTTTCCAGCTCTTCATCAGACAAAGTCATTTCTTCGATTCCGTCATCATGATACACTTTGAAATTATAATTGGATTTTTTTGTTGCTCTTCGCCTTTGGACATTTATTTTCTCAATATGACAATACACATCATACTGACCAATGTGATCTAAAGGAGCTTTCCAGATAGCAGTTCGCTCACCATGACCAGCTTTGGTGTAAACAGCCGAACGAACATATTTCCCATAAAAACCCGAACGTAACACCCACTTCCATTGATCGGGAGGATTCCAATAGCGGATACCGGTATATTTATAACCCTGTTTTTTATTTTCATCAATTAATGATTTCAGATATGATTTTTGTAAATCCTGTTTAAATTCAAAATTTTCACTTTCGTTGTCAACAATGATTTCATTTTCGGTTAAAAGATCAGTAAAAAGTTCGCTATCTTTAATTTCATCGAAAACAGCTACTTTTCTAATTTCATCAAATGAAGAAAAATCATAGATAAGATTATTCGGCAGATTTTCTGAAATATGAGTATAAATATTCATACGAGTGGGTTCGGTAGTAAATACAAAACCAATTTCTTTGGCAGTTTTTGCCGGGACATGAATTTTTCTGGTAAAATCAGGGGTTTCATTGCTACGGCGGCGACGGCGGTCATTTGGATCAGATAAGTCAATATTTATGGTTATCAATCCGTCAATTTCTTCAGGATTTGATATTTTGAAGCGTATCTGATATTTTGTAAATTCTCCTTCCATAACTTTATAAGTCTGAAGATCTTTGATAAGAAAGCCGGGTAATTCCATTTTTGAATACCAATTATCTATTTCATTTAAAATATCCTCATTAAAATAATCCATAATATCATTTTCAAATTCTTCAAATGAAAATACTTTATTTTTATGCTTTTTAATAAAGTTGTTCAAAAACATATTAAACTCATCATCACCATATCTTGCTCTGAATATCGAGAATAAATATTCTCCCTTTGCTATTATAATATCATATAAATTAACTTCATCGTTTTCATCCTCATTTCCTGATTTTTCTATTCCGGTTTCTAATAGCCGATTTAAAGAAGCATCTTTTAATTCGAGATTGATTCGTTCACCACTATTTATTCCCGTAAAAAACCATCGATATGACGAGACCGGATTTTCGTTTCTGTCTTTTAAATATGCTTCGAGAGCCATATTTAGCACAGGCCATTTTTCAGAATTAAATTGTGTGATGAAAGTGTAATAGTTTGGAAGAAGCGTATATGTGTTTCTGTCCATCACATCAAACATATACCATTCCTCATGATTGGCCATATAATTACCGCGTACAAACCTTTTAAAAATTCGTGTCTGAAGTTCTTCGGGCGAAACTTCCTCATTATCACGGATCATACGCCGCTCGAACCGTTTCTTTCGTTTTTTGAAATCGGTTTCTTCTAAAAATACTCCCTTTTCGGGATAAAAAGTAATTTCAGGTTGAACCGCATCGCTACTTACCGACCAAATATGTTTATCCAAAGCAAAATGCAGTGGTATTTCGGCTAAAATAAAACGTTCAAAAGGATATTCAAGTCCAATCTTGGTTTCGTATTCATTTTTCAAATCACGGATCAAATTCGGAAGGCTATCAGTAAAATCTGTAAAATGATCCAGAAAATATTGATTGCCTTTTGTTGCAAATAAACTGTATTCAATTGAATCTACCGTTATTGAATATTTATTGTAATCAGCTATTAACAGGCTTATTTTCGGCAAAACTACCTTAGGTGTAAATTCAAATTCTCCAGCTCTGATTTTATTTAAACTCCCTTGTGAAACCGCAACAAGATTAGTATCTGTTTTTACTTTAAGTGTAAAATTTGTAAAATCAGGAAAATGCTGAGTAGGTTTGGTGGTGGCATAGCCTACACCTGAAGTTGGATACCATAAAGATTCGCTGGTCAGGCAAACAAACTTATCCTCCAAATATGCATATCGCTTACGGATTCTAAACATCTCAAGAGAGAAGTTATCTTCATACTCGTCAAGATTTTGATCAAGAAAATGAGTGCTTTCATTAATTGTCCCCTGATAATCTAATGACAATTTCGTGCTATCACCAGGAGGCAATCCACCCGGGTAATTTATCATAGCAAGATGTAACTTACGTTGATATTGCAGATTTTCACTATTTGATTCAACTGAGGTAATTTTTAAGGAAGGATTAAGACTAAAAATTAATGTGTCGATATTTGAATCGGTTTTGTTGCAAATTTCCATTTCGGCATGAACAGCAATTTCCTTTCCGAGATGTTCAAGTTCGATATCGCAGGATCTTACCTTTACTTTGGAAGTATTAACATAATTGTTGTTCAATTCGATCATTTGTTTTTTGAAATTAATGTTCTCTTTTTTTAAGCTTATATATTTTTCTGCAAAGAACCCTGCAAGACACAGGCTTATGATGGTGAGATAAATTGGAAAAGAAGCCATTTTTCGTGACTGTGGCAATCGCTGCAATTTAAAAACAGTAAAAAATATTAGCCCAAGACCCAAAAAGAAATAAATTCCGCGATGTATCAATACCTCATTAAAATTCCCAAATCCTCCGATAGTTGAATTCATCATAGGTATTTGATATGCAATATAATCAAATAGATGATAGAATTTTTTGTTTAGATAGAATATTGTTAAAGCAATATAACCCAGAAGTATAATAAAGGTAATTGCCTGATTTTTCAACAATATCATCAGAAAGAAAGATAGCCCCAAAATGAAAACCAGAGTTGGCAGACTAATAAGCAAAGGATAGAAAAAGAATTCCCAAATCCCCTGAGTTGAATCGCTGCTGATAAATGAAAAACCAATTCCCATAATCAGAATAATTAAGTTCAGGATAAAAAATACAGATAAAATCCCGAGAGCTTTCCCTAAAATATATTCTGCATTTGTCATTGAACGGGCATAGATAACTTCAACAGTATCGTTTTTTCTGTCTTGTTTTAAAAATTCGGATGCCAAAAACACAGCTACAATTGCTTGTCCGAGATTAAGAATGATAAGATTTGCATAAGGAATTGATGCCGGTAATGCTCTATACATCCATGGGGCACCACTTGCAGGAACAAATATTGCCACATTAAAAATTCCCAGGCCAAGAACTGCCAGGCCAGCGAATATTCTAAAAAACCAGGAACGCAATAAGGTTCGCATTTCATATCTGGCAATAGTTCGTATGATGTGAAACTTTATCATGTTCAGATTTTTTAGTGTCTCTTTATAAATTAAGCATTTAGCAATACTTTAAAAAAACAATAAATTACAAGCACCAAATAACAAATAACAAATAAATTCCAAATATCAATGACCAAAACAACTTGTCCGTATGGATAAATTCCAAAAATCAATTATCAAATAATCAAACAGCTTGAAACTGTTTTGATCATTGAATTTTTGAACATTGAGATTTATTTGTATTTTGGTGCTTGTCATTTGTGATTTTATATATTTATTAAAATTTTCGGACTTTATGGACGTACACTAATTAGTATTTATTATGTTCTGTTAAATATTCCATAAAATACACATAAGCATGTTCCAGGTTAGGCTCAATTTCAATAGCATTTTTTGCCTCGATTTCCTCACCGACCAATTGTACTTCCCACCCGTCTTCTGATGGAATAGTTGAGATAACTGCATATTTTTCTTTCAACAGATCATACTCAACTCCCGAAGTATTCACTTGCCAGACATGGCCGCGGGCTTTTTCAATAAGTTTCTCCGGTGATCCGTTAAATTGTAGAGTACCCCGGTCGAGTAAAGCCAAATCACGACAAACACTTGAAATATCACCAACTATATGAGTTGAAAGTAAAATAATAACATCCTTCTGGCTTAATTCGGATAAAACATTTCGGAAACGTATGCGCTCTTCTGGGTCCAGGCCTGTTGTAGGTTCATCAACAACAATGATTTGCGGATCGCCTATCAAAGCCTGTGCAATACCCAAACGCCGCTTCATACCACCTGAAAGTTTATTTGCATGCCTTTCACGAACATCGAATAATCCAACTTTTTCGAGCCATTCATCAACCCTTTGCAAACGTATTTTTTTGTTTTTTAAACCCGACAGACTTGCTGCATAATCAAGAAATTCCCATGTTCGCAATTTTGTAAAGAACCGAAAATCCTGTGGCAGATAACCAAGCATTTTTCTGATATCCCCACGATTCTTTGCAAGGTCGAAACCATTAACCTTAACCGACCCGGTAGTTGGTTTAATTATGGTTACCAAAATACGCATTAAACTTGATTTGCCTGCACCATTTGGACCAAGCAAACCAAACATGCCATTTTCAATCTCAAGATTAATATCTGTCAATGCAAGTTTACCATTCTTATATTCTTTGCTTAAGTCCTCAATGGTAATTTTCATATATTCAACAATATTTTATCATTACGTTAGACGCTTCAAAGTCATTTCAGTTACATTTGCAACGCTATTAATTCACTAATAATAAATTGCACATTCTGATAAGGACTATTAACAAATCCCTACTTTTTCGGCGTAATATATTCTATGTCTTGCTCTTTAATTTTGTCAAGAGGCAAATGAATAAGATCGTCTCCGAGATTTGAAAAATCCAGTTCTTTTAAATCCAGGGCTCGAACACGCCTGTTATTCTGAGTGTGATAATAAAGCACATGCTCAGAAAGATCCCATGCAGTAGTCCATTCTGTAGAACTGCGCATACCTTTAATATTGCTAGAATGATCAGAGCCTTCAGCTGCGCCAAGAGGCACATTAAAGTTGTCAAGAATTCTGAAAATTTCATAAACAGTTTCAGAAGAAGTTTCTGTAGGGCGTGCAGTCTGTGTCCATGCGACAGCACGTACAAAACGTGAAGGTGGTGTAAAGTCACCGGGCAATCCAATCATGCCGCTACCACCACCTAAGGGTGCGAAATTCAGACCACCCATTTTTTTGTCAGGTGTAGCAACAGCCGAAAGCTTCAAATAATTTCGCAAATTAATCATATGCCAATCAAAGGTTGGTGCATTTGTTATAACCCCCAAAGGATTATTAAAAATCTTCATCTCACCATTAGCGAACTCGATAACTATGGATTCTCCTTCCGGGCTTGTCACCATCCAGTGAGCATAAACTGGAATCCCTATTGACTCTTCCACTACCGGAACAACCATAACTTTGCTCATGCCCTTACGAACCTCATCTATTGTTGCAAATTGGCTAAGAATAAAACTTACAACATCATTTGGTGCTATTGAAATGTCTGCTTTATCTTTTTCGTAGCTCGGATAACTGGCAAATCCCAGGTGATAAAACAAGCCAGCGGCCAATCCTTTCTCGTTCATGCCATCAGCAAAATAATTTTGCCCAAGCATATCGAGTCCGACAACGCAGTATTTTGCTTTCCATTTTTTGCCGTTCAACCCATCCGGTGTTAAGCCGGTGAAAGAATATCCACGAGGAATAATGGTAATGCGGGAATTCATATCAAATGCTCCCCATTCCATTGTGCGGCCGTAAACAACACCACCGTCAGTTGCTATCAATCTAATTCCGGTGCAGGCATGAACAGAATTCACGCATGTGCCTACTAAAAGTATAAAGCCTAAAAGGGTCGTAATGAGTTTTTTTTTGTTCTGTTTCATTTTAAACCTCTTTAAAATTTTTTACTATATTAACATTAGACAATTATTATTCAACAAACTTGTGTTTAAACGGATAAAATAAGTGGTAAAAAAACAGCAGGTTAAACCGAAAATCATTGTCCGCGTTTTTGTTCCGAGTTGAAGCGCTTGTTAGCAGGCACACCGTAATTAAATTTTTAATTAAGAATAGTAAGTTCCAATAATCTCAATTTTTTTTTCGTTTAATCCATTTTTATTTTTTAAAGGCAATTTGTATTTAATTGACGTAAAATTAATCAATTTATTCCATCACCCTTCTCCACACCCGTTGTTTTAAATCTTCACCCATCTTTTTATTTACGATTGAGCCGACATATTCGTTGATCACTTTTTCATTGGCTTCTTTTAAAGGTTGTAATTCTTTTGTGGCTTTTCTTAGTTGTTCCTGTTCTGATGGAATTTTAATTTCACCAAGGTTTGTATCGGTAAAGATTTTTAAATAGCGGGCCTCTGCTTCGGAAACACATTCGATATATTTGTTTTTACCATAAACCAGTGTCCAACCAAAAAAGTCTTCAATAACTTCAGGGGTTTGGGTGGCTTTTGGAAGGGGCAGGGTTTTTAAATTATCCAATGGCAAAATGTTATCCTTGTAATAAGTGCCAATATTTTCTTTCCTAATTTTGTCCATTACATTTTCCACAAAAGCCTCCACATCAATCCCCTCTTTTATCTTTTTCTGTTTTTTGACGCTTTTAGCCTTTTCAATCCGTGATTTTACCAAATCCACCACCGCTTTGTAAACTTCCAACTGCTCTTCTTCGGTTAAGCCCAGAATATCGCCCATAATGATCTTATCGAGTTTCCTGCGATCGGGTTTAACATTTTCTAATTTGACTTCTTCAATATTTGATCCACCAATTTCTTCAAAAACGGATCCAATATTTCTTAATAGAAATTTCTTTGAAATACTATTTATCTTTTTCTGAGTTTTATTATCTAATAATGAACTTGATATGGTAGGTAATTGTAGTACTTCAAACAGGGCAATACTTAAAGCACCTTCTCCATAATTAGTTCTTCCCCATGTTTCTAAAAATAAACTTAAAAGTGTACTATTTAGAATTAGTTTGTAGAAATTTACAAGTTTCTTTTCCTTAAAATATAAATTATATAACACATTGCTTATATGGACATTTGCTTCATTGTAAAAAACTTTATGTGCTGTATTGTAAAGATATGGAAAAATTAAATCTCCAAATTCATGTTTATATCCAAGGTTATACCATAATTTTCTGCTTTTGCAAGTTGATCTATTGTGAAATTCCTTTTCTTCGCCCTTATTTATATAATTTAAAATATTAGTACCCTTTAATCTTTTCTTTTCTTTATTAATAAGTAAAACCACAGATTTAAGATCAGAGCTTTTAAGAGTAATCGATTTACATTCTCGTGGACTTTTTAGTATGAAATTAGGAATTGATTTTCTGTTTACATCATGATTCCAAAACTCATGTTCGATAAGATTTTGAGTTACTTCATCTAAACTTTTATAGAAAAATTCATTTGCACCAGTTGTAAATCCCC
>CAZREZ010000009.1:0-22674 GCA_964599115.1 uncultured Bacteroidales bacterium | reverse complement strand
CTTGAACTTTTGGTTCTTTTGGTTCAAGCCAAAAGAACAATTAAAAAATTCCTTTATAAATATTTGTGTTTAGGATGTCCCTATGCAGAAAACAGGAAGAAATTATAATTGGATTGGAGGAACTGGAACAAGTTTTATTTTCTGAATATAAATTCATTTACTCCACATGATTCTCCTCTACCTGAATAATTTCTTTTGAATCTGCATTATAAGTAAATGCTATAACCGAACAGTTTTCATAATTCCATTCCGTATTAAGGTAATATTCGTAAGTTTTTATGATGCTGGTATCTTTTGGCATAAATCCGTTACTTAATATATCACCCCAGGCAGTATTTACTGCATCTCTTAAAACATGATTATGAGAGTAGAATTCCCAGTCAGGAACAGGCCCTAAATCTATATTATCATTTTTTTGCCAGTTAATTATGTTATCTTCAATAATATAAATTGATAACATAATTAACTGATTAAAATCTTCCAAATATTTTGTTTTAACATGAATACACAATTTTCTTGTTAATAGTTCAAATTCACTGATTATCTGCATGCCTAACAAAGGGTCATCACCGATAATTCCATTAATGGTTGGTTCCCATTGTGCATGAGTCATAACCCAGTTACCCTGACTGATTTCAATCCTGTTTATCATGGCAGTAGGATAACCCCAAACCTGAAATTCATCATTTAATATATCTCCTGCAATTGTTTGGAAATCATAGTTGTAAGGTCCGCTTGTAGAAGGTTCGGCAAATGTTCCGGCATGAATTGACATGAGAATCAACTGTCCGTTATATTTTTCTCTCAGTTGATTTGCAACCAATGAACCTTCGGGGCAATTCGGGCATTTATGACCTGTGAACTCTTCAAGCAAAACTTTTTTTACAAAAAAAGTGTCGGGAAACTCAGGAACCGGACATGCTGTTGTGTCATCACCTCCCTGCTCAATAATGTATGGTGGGTCAACTTTGTCGCATGAATAGATCATTCCACCAATAATCAATAAAAATAACGATATTTTTAAATATTTCATTTTGACAATTTTTTAAAAACTACTACTTATTGTTAAAGTTAAGCCATTTGATGCAGGTACTTCGCGGCAAACACCTCCAACACAAATAACTCCCTGACGCTGCCGCCCGTAACTAAGAGCAATACGATTTGCTTTGTTTGTATATCCTGCTGAAATCGTATAATAATGTAATTGTTTATTATTATCAGGATTCCCGTAATTATATTGATCCATCACAGAAAAAAACCATTTTGGAGCAATTGTATATTCAAGCAGAAACGCCAGCCAGTCACCTTTATCCTGTTTTGTAAATAATTGCTGGTATTCAAAACGGAGGGATTTTTTCGGTGTAAATTTATATGTCAGATCCAAAATACCGATATTGGCATATACCATTTCTTCTCCTGTGTGCCCCTCAACAACTTCAATGTTATATATGG
Organism: uncultured Bacteroidales bacterium; assembly: GCA_964599115.1. Lineage (GTDB taxonomy): Bacteria > Bacteroidota > Bacteroidia > Bacteroidales > JADFUO01 > JADFUO01. The sequence goes on along the minus strand of CAZREZ010000009.1, from coordinate 21,222 downwards.
TGTTGAGATAAGATGCGATCAGTTTCCATTTTTTACTGACCTTTTTAGTTATCTCAATATTAAAGTCATTAAAATATTTGACATCTCCCATCTTAAAAAAATCCGATTTGTATCCTAAAGTACCGTATTCGTCAATCGGGATGGTATCATTAATTTTTTGCTTATCAATTGAATTAACTATTGAATAATTTACAGCAATGGTTGTACCGTATTTTCCTCCGAGTTTTGATTTTTTCGGTATAGTATAAACTACCTGCGCCTGCAATCCCATCTCGCCATTTGGCTGTGTAGCATAAGGATACATTGCAGCCATACTGTATGTATGCTGTTTTGTTAAAGGAGGTAAATAATTCACATCAAGTGCATAAGTACTTTCCATCCTGTTGGATTTATAGCTCATATTATCAATGCGTTTTGCCGATAACAATACACCCAGCCCTTTCTGTGAATATGAAGCAGTAAGCAATAATGCTTCACCATTTTTATAAATAAAATTATTTATCATATCAGGGTCGTTGATCTTATAAGCATATTCCCCTGAAAAGTTCACTTTTCCGTGCGAGATATTAAATCTTCCTGCAAAAGCAGCAACATTTAAGGGTAAATGTAATTTTAGCCCGGGATCATCAGGCTGGTAAACACTAACAAAACTTCCCCCAATTGAAATTTTTGTTTTTTTCTCCTGCCATCTTCTAAAAATATCATAAAGAAAAAAATCTGCATCTGCGCCTCTGACAATGCCCGGACTTTTGTCCCAGAAATATCTTTGTTTTCCATATATTCCTTTGAAAGTAACGCCTTTGAACGGGTTGATTTTAACACGTATTCCGTCCACCGAATTATCTACTCCAAGGTTCCATTCCTCATAAGCTCTAAAAATTAATCCGCTTCCAAACTGATCGTAAAAATTCCCAACTGTTATTTCAAATTTATCCTTTTTATAAGTTGCAAATCTGTATGGAATGCCATTACCTTCAAGTCTTTTGTCAAACCCTTCAAGAGGATTAAGATATAGTTCATACCTGAAACCTGCTGTAAAATCCCCATTAGTATAAATAATGTTTCCAAATGCGTTCATCAGGAATTTTTCAGGAACAGTATCAGCACTAATTTTATCGTCCGGTTCATAATATTGAGCGTCTATCTGGAAATTCCCATGTACCTGACTACCTTCTAAAAAGTTCTGTGCTTTGGTGTAAAAAGGTAATGTTCCAAATATAATTATTAGTAAAATTGAAATGGTTATTTTTTTCATGAATAAATATTTTTTATCATAATTATGAAAATTTGAGGTTTTTAAATATAATTGCGAATTATATCAATATTAACTACTTTTTTTGAATAATGAACAAGGAACACCGATTTTAGATTTTTGAAGTAAAGATAGAATTATGATTATTTTTTCTTGTTTAAATTATTTTGTGCTGTTTCAACACTTTTTACAAATATTGAGATCAATTCATCATTTTCTTTTAGTGTCATTTTAAGATTTTCTTCTGATTTATATAGTTTTACTCTATAAATAATTTTTAAACAAATAAATGTTTCTCGTAATTCTTTTAGTACAATCTTTATTTTGTGTATAAAATCCTTTCTTGACTCTCCGCTTTGTGCTTCTCCATAATTTAATGCTGGTAATGTTCCTGATTTGATTAATTGTCCGGCTAAATGATTTCCAGCCCTTGTTTTTGGAATGGATTCAACAATTTGAACAATTAATACAGCAAAATTTATTAAACGTTCTTCCAGATCAAATTTTTTATTTTTTTTATTTGAATTCATAATTCGTTAATCAGTGTTCCTTGTTCATTATTCGCTAACATCCTCTCCTTTGGCAACTTTCTGAACAAGCTCATATAATTCCAGCTCGCTTCCTTCAGAAAACGAAGTGTGCTGCCAAACAATTTCACCTTTTCCATTTAATAAAAAAGTATGAGGTATCATATTCACATTCATAGCTCGTTTGAAATCACCATTAGGATCAAGCAACACTTCATATTCCCAGCATTTTCCGTTTACAGTTGGAAGCACTTTCGCACTTGACCTTGCATCATCAATTGATACGGCAAATAATTTAACGCCTGTTTCATCCACCCAATCTTCGTACACATCAGCAATGGCAGTCATTTCCCTGATACACGGTTTACACCACAAAGCCCAAAAACTGAGAATGATTGGTTTTCCGTCGTTTGAAATTTCTGATGTATTGAAGCTTTCTCCATCAACGGTTTTTATATCAACAGATGGAATTTTTGCATATTTTTTTGTTTTCTCCTGTGAAAAAGAAATCACTGCAATCATCAGACAAAAAATAATCAATGTTAATTTTTTCATATAATAACAATTTTATTTAAAATTAATAATGGCAACAAAAGTAAAAAAAATCTCAATAAATATTTATATGTAGATAATTATTTATAATATTTTTAAACAATATAAACTTCTAATATTTTTACTTCAGTTTCGGGATTTATTTTAATATTATCCAACACAGCGGGAATTAATAAAGTATCTCCTTTTTGAACTTTTAAACTTTGATCGGAATATTCAAGATCATATACGCCTTCAACACAAACATGAATTACAAATGAGTCAAGCCAACTGTAATCTTTTTCCAATGGCTTGTTAATATCAATAATATTAGTTGTAAAATACGGGCTGTCAACCAGATTAACCGTTTCATTAAGTTTTCTTTTATACTCCGATTTATAATTATCATAAACTTTAAAATCAATGGCATCAAGTGCAAGTTCGGTATGCAGTTCTCTTGAATTTCCTTTATCATCAACTCTGTCCCAATCATATATACGGTAAGTTGTATCGGATGTTTGTTGGATTTCAGCTAAGAATATTCCGGGACCTAAAGCATGGACTCTTCCCGAAGGCATAAAAAACACATCACCTTTTTTTACTTTTTCAAAATTTAAAATTTCCTTTAGGGATTTATTTTTCAGATGTTTTAAATAAAATTCCTTATCCGTTTTTATACTGAATCCGCTGATGAGTTCGGCATTTTTATCAGCATCAATAATATACCACATTTCTGTTTTGCCTTGCCCGATATTTCGCTTTTTCGCAAGATAATCGTCAGGGTGCACCTGAATGGAAAGCCAGTCGTTTGCATCAATGAATTTAATCAGTACCGGAAATTCATTGCCGAATTTTTTAAATATCTTATCCCCAACAAGATCGCCCATATAAATTTCAACTAATTCGTTCAATTCATTTCCTGCCAGAAAACCGTTTTCAACAAGAGTTTGATTTCCATTAACTCCTGATAAAACCCATGCCTCTCCGCAATTGGGTAATGGTGAGAAATCTTTTCCTAAAACAGTTTTAATTTTATCACCGCCCCAGATCTTATCTTTATAAATACTTTTAAATTTTAACGGATATAATTTTTTCATCTGCTTTTTTTTTAAATTTGGCGTTAGCAAACTTACAATAATTTTGGAGAGATTGTTAAATAATTGGTAACTATTCAGCTTGTGAAAAACATTAATGATTTTTTAGTAAATACTGTATAGGAATTTACAACTAAATAGTTACAATATTTGTTATAATTAAGTATAGAAAAATGAAAAATATTTGTGTGTTCTGTGGCTCAAGCATGGGCAAAAGAGAAATTTATAAAACCAAAGCAAAAGAGCTGGGTGAAATATTTTTGAAAAATAAAATTACTTTGATATATGGCGGAGCCAATGTTGGATTAATGAAAATTTTAGCTGATACAATGTTAAAAGCAGATGGTATTGTAATTGGTATAATGCCAAAAAGCCTTATTGAAAAAGAAGTAGCTCACAACAACCTTACTAAAATGCACATTGTAGGATCAATGCAGGAAAGAAAAAAGCTTATGGCTGAAATATCCGATGCATTTATAGCTTTGCCGGGCGGTTTGGGAACTTTTGACGAATTAGCAGAAATGCTGACTTACAACCAACTTAGAATACATGATAAGCCGGTTGGCATTTTAAACATTAAAGGTTATTTTAACAATCTCCTGAAATTCTTCGACCACACCGTTGAAGAAAGATTTGTAAGAGAAGAACACAGGAATAATCTGATTGTTGAAAATAATATTGAATCTCTTTTACTGAAACTAAAATCCTTTAAACCGGTAAAAATCGGTAAATGGATTGATCACATAAAGGAAGAAAGTTCTTAAATTGACTTTGAAAAAGCATAAATCAAATAAAACTCATTTTCGTTAAAATAGAAAATTATTCGCTTAGGATTCTGAAAAGATCAATATTCAGATAGTAATGATGACCGTTAATGGACTTCTTTTCAAGAATCCCCATCTCACATAATTTGTTTAAATAATTTCTGGCTGTGTTTTCGGCATAAATACCTGATTCGGTAAAATGTTTTATGCGTGAATAAGGTTGTGTAAACAAAACCTGCATCATTTTATCGGGTTTTGAAATATTTGTTTTCTCTTCAATGACTTTTTGAATATCTTCTTTACAGTCAAGAATTTCATTGATTTTGTCAAAAGTAATGTTTGAAGTTACTTCAACAGCTTTTAACATATACATAATCCATGTTTTCCAATCACCTCTTTGAATCACCCCGGTCAAGCCCCTATAATATTCCTGTTTGTTTTCAATAATATACTTACTAAGAAAAAGGATAGGATAATCAAGTAAACCTTTATAAGTTAAATAATGAATATTAAATATCCTTCCGGTTCTTCCGTTTCCATCCCTGAATGGATGAATAGCTTCAAATTGAAAATGACCAATTGCCATTTTAAGTAAATGGTCTATTGGATATTTATAATCATTGTTCATAAATTCCAGTAGGTTCAATAGTTTTTTTTCAACTATACCTTCACCTCTTGGAGGTGTATATACGGACTTTCCTGCATTAGGTCCGCTACCGCCCTTCTTAATAAATATTCTTGCATAATATGGTCTAAGTCCGTCATTAGTTTGTTTTATTTCCCTGTAAATGTTTGTAAGGTAGTCTATATCAAATTCATTTTTCCCATGCATGTAATCCATTCCTTTCCATAATGCCTCTCTATAATATAAAACTTCTTTTGTAGCAGCATTTGTTTCGTTTACATTTTTTTTACTGTATGCTTTATATAATTCGTCGTCTGTAGTGAAAATGTTTTCAATTTCACTTGATGCTTTTGCTTCTTGCAAACTTATAGTATTGATTAGCATTCCCTGATTTGGAATGGCAATACTGCGACCTTGTAGTCTTGCCAGTGCTGCTTTTGCTCTTCCCAACTTTTCTATGATCTCAATCGTTTTGTAAAGAAATTCATTGATAGGTAATGAGTGTAAGGCATTCCATGGGATATCCCTGTTGGGATTAACAGGGTATAATATTTCAGATTTACCAGACATTAAAAATTGCGTTTTTTGATGTTTACTTTAATTTTAACATCAAAATTAATATAAAAAACGATACAAACATTAATTATTTAATGTTTTAATGTTTACATAAATTTTAACCTTAAAACAAAAAATAGGCATCATGCCCTCAAGGCATTTGTTTATTATCTTTTAAATGATAACCAGAATTTGTCTAAATCATTTTCCCCGGGTCAACCCATTCGGTGAATTGTTCATCAGTAACCAGGCCCAAATCAATTGCAGCTTCACGTAAGGTTGTGCCTTCGGTATGAGCTTTTTTAGCGATCTTGGCAGAATTTTCATAACCGATATGAGTGTTAAGGGCTGTTACCAGCATCAATGAATTTTCAAGATTGTTTTTTATTTCCTGTTCATTGGCTTCAATTCCGGCTGCGCAATTATCAGTAAACGAAACACATGCATCACCCAGCAATCTGGCAGCCATCAGTAAATTGTAAATCATAACAGGTTTAAACACATTCAATTGAAAATGTCCGTGAGTACCACCAACAGTAATTGCTGCATCATTACCGATTACATTGCAGCAAACCATTGCTAATGCTTCGCATTGGGTTGGATTGACTTTTCCCGGCATAATTGAAGAACCTGGTTCATTGGCAGGAAGGGAAATTTCTCCAATTCCACATCTCGGTCCTGAACCTAAAAGACGGATGTCGTTTGAAATTTTCATTAAACTTACAGCTAAGGTTTTTAATGCACCCGATGATTCAACCATAGCATCGTGAGCTGCCAGCGATTCAAATTTATTTTCTGCCGTGATGAACGGAAAACCTGTAAGTTTGGCAATTATTTCTGCAACCAGTTCGGAATATCCCGGAGGTGTGTTAATACCTGTTCCGACAGCAGTGCCGCCTAAAGCCAGCTCCAGCAAATGATCAAGTGTACATTTTAATGCTTTTAATCCATGGTCAAGCTGGGAAACATATCCTGAAAATTCCTGTCCTAATGTCAAAGGCGTGGCATCCATCAAATGTGTTCTTCCGATTTTTACAATATCCTTGAAATCCTCTGCTTTTTTTGCAAGAGTATTTCTTAATAATTCAACTCCGGGAATAGTTGTTTCAACTATCATTTTGTAAGCAGCTATACTCATTGCAGTTGGAAAAGTATCGTTGGATGATTGTGATTTATTAACATCATCATTAGGATGGATAAATTTTTTGCCTTCGCCTAATTTACCACCTTTTAAAACATGAGCCCTGTTAGCAACAACTTCGTTCATGTTCATATTTGACTGCGTACCTGAGCCGGTTTGCCAGATTACCAGCGGAAAGTTATCATCTAATTTGCCTTCCAGAACTTCATCACAAACCGCTGCAATAATATCTGCTTTTTCCTTAGCCAATACTCCCAATTCATAGTTGGTAAGTGCGGCAGCTTTTTTTAAATACGCAAACGCCTTGATGATTTCAATTGGCATAGAGCCCTCTTCACCAATCTTAAAATTATTTTTTGAACGTTGTGTTTGTGCACCCCAATATTTTTCGGCGGGAACTTCAACATTTCCCATGGTGTCTTTTTCAATTCTTGTTTTCATTTTATATTATTTTTTATTTATTATTATTGATTGTTTTCTTCTATTAATTCTCTTTCAAATTTTATAATCAACCCATTTATCTGCGCATTAATATTATCGGTTTTTAACGAAAATATATCAAGGTCTTTTTGATTGATATAACCCAGTTCGTATGAAATAAGCAAAAGAGTATCAGTTTCAGCAATGGCATTTTGTGCCTTGACAAGAAAAACGTTTATTTCGCTTTTCAATCTCATGGAAAATCCTTTTGAAATATTAGTTGGAATATTAATAACAATTTCTCTGAGCCTTGAAACCAAGCCTGAAAACTCATCTTCAGGAAAGCTGCTTGTTAGTATGTAAATATCCTTAACAAGAGCTATACTATCTTTCCAGACAGCTAAATTGGTTTGTGTTTTTTGATGTTTCATTTGAAATAAATCTTTAGGTATTAGTATTTAAATATTACTGTTAATATATTATTTTAAGTATTTTGTTTCATTTTTTTTGATAATAAATTAAAATCAAAAATAATGAATGTAGAATATTGAATGTAGAATGTAGAGTTTTATTTATCATCGTTTTTTACTTTGTTTCTTTGAGCTGTTTTGATACTTTTAGCAAATATAGCTATCAGTTCATAACTTATTACCAAACTCCATTAAATATGCTTTAATAAATTCATTTAAATCACCGTCCATAACTGCCTGAACATTTGACGTTTCAAAACCTGTTCGTAAATCTTTAACCATTTTATATGGGTGCATAACATACGAGCGTATTTGTGAGCCCCATTCAATTTTTTTCTTGGTTCCTTCAATTTCTGCCTGAGCTTCTCTTTTTTTTCTTAATTCAATTTCATAAAGTTGTGATTTAAGCATACGAATTGCTTTTTCACGGTTTTGATTTTGTGAGCGTGTTTCCTGACATTCAATAATAATTCCTGAAGGTTCATGTTTTAGTCTTACAGCTGTTTCAACTTTATTAACATTTTGTCCGCCAGGTCCGCCTGAGCGAAAAGTATCCCAGCTAATATCAGCAGGATTTACTTCAATTGTTATGTTATCGTCAATAATTGGATAAGCATAAACCGATGCAAAAGAAGTATGCCTTTTATTAGCGGAATCAAAAGGCGACAAACGTACTAAGCGATGAACTCCGTTTTCGCCTTTTAAATATCCGAAAGCAAAATCACCTTCAAATTCAATGGAAACAGATTTTATCCCTGCAACATCACCTTCGTGAATGTCAATTTCCTTTACTTTATATTTATTTCGTTCGCCCCAGCGAATATACATTCTCATCAGCATTTCAGCCCAATCCTGACTTTCGGTCCCTCCTGCTCCGGGATTAATATTAAGAATTGCACCTAATTTATCCTCTTCGCCACTAAGCATATTTAAAAATTCAAGATTCTCAATTAGCTTTAAAGTTTCAAAATAATGTTGGTTTAATTCCTTTTCTGTTCCTTCTCCTTCGTTGAAAAAATCAAAAATAATTATTAGATCATCATAACTATTTTTAAGCTTTTCATAAGCAGTTGTCCATTTTTTCTTGTCCTTAATTGATTTAAGTACTTGTTCGGCATTTTTAGGGTCGTTCCAAAATTCAGGCAAATGCGTAAGTTCCTCTTCTTCAGCTATATCTTTGTTTCTTTTATCAATGTCAAAGAAACCTCCTTAAGGCATCAAGCCTTTTCCTGATATCTTTTAATTCTTCTGCTGTGGCCATAATTTATTAAAATTCAGATTTTGAAAATTTACCTGCAAATTTAAGGATTTATTGTTATACTTTACAATAATAAAAAAGAAATTTACTAAGGTTAATGGTTTTAAGATAAGGTTTTTTAATAAATACTTTGACATTATGGCCAGGCAATAATCAGGTTAATTTACCTTAACAAACTTTCCTTCCCTGATTATTTTTCCGTTTGCAACAGAGACAACAAAATAAACTCCATTTTCCCATTCTGAAACATCCAATTTTATGGTTTCCTGTTTCTCCGGAATTTCTATTTTTTTTATTTTACGGCCAAAAATGTCATAGAATATCAGAACTTCAGGATATTTATTATCTTCTAATTTGAGCTTGATATTTAAAATATTCTTAACCGGATTTGGGTAGCAGTACCAATCAGTTTTCTTAGTTTTATCTTCAGGGAATTCAGGAATATTAACAACTCCACCTGTGTAAGTTTTAAAAATAATTCCGCTATTTCCCATAAAAAGGCCTTCATTCTCATTAAAGAAATCAACTGTTTTCGGAGTAGCAGTACAAGGAAATTCAATAGGCTCCCATGTTTCTCCGGAATCTTTGGTTTTAATGATAGTGACCTCATTTTCACCTGCTGTGATATATCCGGTTTGATTTGTCGGAAAGTTTATATCAAGAAAACTAATAGAACCACTTATCCCGGATGGAACTTCATACCAGTTATACCCACCATCAACAGTTTTCAAAATCAAATTATCAGAGCCAATAATAAATCCTGTATCGCTATTTAGAAAGTGAATTTTATTGGGTTCAGAAAAAAATCCTAATGAATCTGCTGTCCATGTTTCTCCCTGATCATTTGTTCGGGCTACAAATGATTCATAATAATAATCAGGTCCAACAGCAAATCCGTTTGAATCATCAATAAATTTAAAATCTGTAATATTTAAAAACATATAAATCAAACTTGTGTTGGTTTTATACCAATTTTCTCCACCATTAGTTGTTTTGTAAATTGCTTTATAATAATTTTCTTCTCCTCCAACAAATCCAATCTGTTCATTAATGAAATACACACATTCGGGAGAAAAATCCCAATAATTTATTTCGAAACTATCCCATGATTCTCCTCCATCGGTTGTTTTATAAACTTTCCCAATGTCAGGTCCACAAGCAAATCCGTATAATGGGTTTAGGAAATGAATAGAATTAAACGGATATCCTGAAAATGAATAATCCCATGAATTACCTGCATCAATTGATTTATATATTCTTCCCGAAGGAACTCCTGCATAAGGATTAGAAGTTACAAAAAAAACTATGCTGTCATTTATTATCTGAGCATCAGTAATTGCATCTCCTGGTTCACATGCTGACTGACTGGTCTTTTCCCAGTTTCCCCCCCAATCATAACTTGAATATGTTTGCCCCCTATTTCCAACACTCAATCCGGTACCTTCATCCGAAAAATTTATACTATTAAGGTACCAATAACTATAAGGCATATTACATTCCTGCCAGCTCAAACCTCCATCAATAGTCCGAAGTATCATATTATCGTACATAACACGAGGCCCAACTGCAAAACCTGTATCAGAATTATAGAAATAAAAATGATGTACATAATTAAAATAGTGCGTATATACCTGTGTCCAGGAATATCCACCATCAATAGTTCTGAAAATAACACAATCACTACTGGAAACTGAATCTATCCTTCCACTAATAAATCCTGTATCTTCATTGATAAATAAAATGGCACTAAGCTTAAAATCCTCAATAAACGGGTTTATGTTAATTTGCACCCAGTTTTCACCACCATCAGTTGTTTTATAATAATATGAAGACCATGAATCACCAATATATCCTGTGGTATCGTTTGTGAAGTGCAAATGTTTTGGATGAAATCCTGAACTTATAGATATTGAATCCCATGTCTGACAGCCATCTGTTGTCCGCAAAACAGTATTAATTTTTGTAATAAAACCATAAAGTTCGTTATGAAAATAAACATCATCGAATTCTTTATCACCTGCAGGTGAAATATCCACCCATGTCATTCCTCCATCGGTTGTTTTTATTAGTGTTGATTTAGTTCCAACCGCATATCCAATATTTTCATCAACAAAAGAAATAGCATTAAGGTTTATCTTTCTTGAAATATCTCCAGGTTTGTAAATAATATTCCAGTTTTCTCCCATATCATCCGTATATAATATTGATGCTCCTGTACCTAATGCCATCATACGATTAGTTCCGGGAATACGGGTAATTTCCTGAAGTGAACTTTCAATTGGCTTGGGACTTATTCTAATCCATGGCTCTGTTTGTGCACAAAGCTGTATGGCTATTATTATGCTAAGAAGATTTATGAATATTATTTTTCTCATTTTTGTGTGATATTTTTATTCAATAAAATTAGTATTTTTTCATAACATATTAATTGATTTCTAATATAAAATCGCAAAACGATTACTGGTAAACTAATAAATTTAATCCCACACGAATTTTCTTAACGCTGCAGATTTTCATTTTTCTTCACTCCGGTGATAGGTTGCCAAGCTTTTAAATGCTTGGTAAGCTTTTTGTATAAAAGAAAAATAATTAGCTTGAGGTATAAACTGTCTCAAATAAAAACAATAATTTGTTTGGAATTTGTTTTTTGTTATTTAGTGCTTTAATCAGATTTCGTTTGACTTTGTACATAGACATTAAATCGTCTCATTTAATACTTTCCAAACAATCCCCCGGCTATATCCTTTTGAAATTGCATAAGCAGCAAGTTTCTGCATCCTTTTTTCAGGATTAGAAATTTTTATTGTTGCATCTTTTTTTGAAATGATCTCTTTCAGGGTGTTAAGGTATTCTTCATCATCAATCTCATGTAAACCGATCTGAATATAAATATCAGGGATGTGCTTTTTATGCAGTTCGTTGATAATTTTATTTTTACCCCATTTGTTGATCCTAAACTTACCTGATGCAAAAGCTTTAACATATCGTTCTTCGTTTATAAAATCTGTTTTTTGCAGTTTCCTGATTATTTTTTCGATTTTTGCTGGTTGAACATTCCAATCATATAATTTATTATTTACATCCATTATACATCTTTCCTGATAATCGCAAAACTGCTTTATTTTTTCTAAAAGATAATTGTGGTCAGTCATAATTTTTTTCTATAAAGATACAAAATGTTTTTAACAAATTTATAAAAATTCTTCTTATAATCTAATTTTATTATATTGGAATGTTGTATATTTGCACCCTTAAAAAATTTCATAGAAAATCAATTAACATAATATTCATAAAAATCTTTAAATTTAATAAATTATACAATGAAAGAAATTAATTTAACACTTGACAATCTTGATGAGGTTTTTCCTGAAGATTTCACGCAAGAGCAAATTGCAAAAGCAAAAACATTATTTTTAAAAAGATTAGCTGAGAAAGCACATAAATATTACGGCGGGAAGATACAGGTTATCCCTAAGGCATCTGTTCCTGGCTTTAACTGGTTTAATGTTTGGTACACTCCAGGTGTATCAAAAATTTCTACAACAATCAGGGATGATAATGACACTTCGTTTCAATTATCGAACAGGGGAAATTTGGTAGCTGTTGTTAGTGATTCAACGCGAGTACTTGGTGATGGTGATTGTACACCTCCCGGCGGATTGGGAGTGATGGAAGGTAAGGCATTTCTGATGAAATATCTCGGTGGTATTGATGCAGTTGCACTTTGTGTTGACAGTAAAAATGAAAAAGGAGAAAACGACCCGGAAAAAATTATTGAGTTTGTAAAAATGCTTCAGCCAAGTTTTGGAGCCATTAATCTTGAAGATATTTCCCAACCGAATTGTTATAAAGTTTTGGACACTTTACGTGAAGAATGTGATATTCCCGTTTGGCACGATGATGCCCAGGGAACAGCTTGTGTTACTCTTGCCGGATTGTTAAATGCTTTAAAACTTGCTAATAAAAAATTATCTGACGTAAAAATTGTTATGCTCGGAGCAGGTGCTGCTAATACTACAATCGCAAGATTGATAATTGCCGATGGAGCTGATCCTAAGAAATTTGTCATTTTTGATTCAAAAAGTTCTCTTAATAAAGACAGGGAAGACCTGAAAGTAAATAAAAAATTTTACCACAAATGGGAGCTTTGTCAATCAACCAACCCTGATAAAATTCAAAATATTGAAGAAGCAATGAAAGATGCCGATGTATTGATTGCAGTATCAAAACCAGGACCCGACACAGTCAAACCTGAATGGATAAGTGTTATGGCAGATAAATCAATTGTTTTTACCTGTGCAAATCCTGTCCCTGAAATTTATCCTTATGCAGCAAAAGAAGCTGGTGCTTATATTGTTGCAACAGGACGCGGGGACTTTCCCAACCAGGTTAACAATTCACTGGGATTCCCCGGCATCTTAAAAGGAGCTTTAATAGTCAGAGCTAAAAAAATTACCGATAATATGGCTATCAGAGCTGCTCATTCTTTAGCTGATTATGCTGAAAAACGTGGCATTGACCCTGAAAATATTGTTCCGACAATGGACGAAGCTGATGTGTTCCCTGTTGAGTCTGCCGATGTTGCTATGCAGGCAATAAAAGACGGTGTTGCCCGAATTGAAATGACCTGGGACGAAGCTTATGAAATTGCTAAACAGGATATTAAATATTCCAGAGACCTGACACAAAAATTAACCGAATTGGGATTTATTGAACCTGCTCCGCAGGAAATGCTCCAGGAAGCATTGAATTGGACAGTTGAACAGGTTGCCTGATTAGTGAATGAAGAATAGTGATTGGTGATTTAAGATTTGAATTTCACTAATCGTGCGAATCAAGGGTTGAAAATATATAGTACTGATTTTCTGAACCAATCCTGACAAGTACTTGTCAGGATTATGCTTTTGATAATCATTATAGTAGCCCAACCCTTGATTTGCATTGTTACTTGTTGCTGGTTTCTTGATTGTTATTTAAACATTCCATTTGCTACCTGAAACCTGTAAAATTTTTTACCGGCAGCTTGCAGGCACCTGAAAAACAATTACTATTTTATTTTCCCCAAAATAATCTTCATTTGCTTCAATATTTGCTTCAAACATCCAGCCACCTTGCCCAAAATTATTTAAATCCCAAAACAGCGGATCAAAAGATTTAACCATTTGTTTTTCTTTCTCTGGTTTGCCTGCTACATCAAAATACGAAAGGCCTTCTGCATCGGGATCTTCAGTTACAATGACTTGAAAAGAAAATGCATCTCCCATACCTACTCTTTGTTTTAGAATTACAGGCCATTGCCCGGTCCGACCTGTTAAGATATTCGGACTTGAGCAGTATTGCCAACCTTTTTTACCTAAATTTTCCAATACTTTAAAATCCTGACTTTGAAGAATAAAACTCATATATTTATATTTAACAGTGCTACCTTTAATTTTTCTAAATAATGGTTTCCCACCAATATTAATTAATTCCCAACCTTTAGCACCATAATCATTAAAAAGTTCAATGTTTTCTCCTCCCGGGAGGTAAGTTTTATATTCATCTATATTAGAAATATCTTCGCAATATTTATATTCGTAATGGGGAGGATCTTTTTCTTTAATTAAATATGTGCAGGCAAATTCATTAACAACAACCCAATTATTATTTGCAAGTTCATTTATTTCTTCAATGTCAGTTCTCTCTAACACTTTTACCGGATATATTGTGCTATTATTTTCTTCTCTTTCAAAAAAGCATAATACGAAACTACCCAGTTTAAGCTTATATCCCTGAGAGGCAATTTTATTAAGCGAATCCTGAATTTCATCAGCTTCCAGCGTAAAAGGGAAATAGAATAAGTATTCTTTTGGGGGGCAATTTGTTAATGGGGGTTTATATTCCGACTCCAGAAAAATAGTAGTGTCATAAATAATATTAATAGAGTCATAAATAATAGGAATAGGATCAGGATTAACAATAATAGTGTCATCAATATGAATTCTTGTAGATTCGGGAATAATAATAATAGAGTCTGTAATACTGATAGGGTCATCAATAGGAATTCTAATAGATTCAGGAACAATAGTGTCATCAGGTAGGTATGGTAGATAAGGTGGGTGGATAATAGAGTCAGGAACAATAGTGTCATTAGGTAGGTACGGTGGATAAGGTGGATAAGGCGGGTAGATAATTATATATTCTTTGGTATATGTTACCGAGCAAATATAGTGCTTTGGTTTTTTAGAGGCGACAGGTGTTTTATAAGGTTTAATACATCTTACTGAAACTCCTTTGTAAGAAGGAATTTTATCAAACTTTGATTGATAATTATTATCTGATAAAATAATACTCCATGATGTATCGGATGACTGAATAAATGATGTGTCTGAATTTTTAATTACCTGAACATATGATGTATCAAGTGATCTTTTGAGTTTTGTTGATGCAAAATAAGCAGAAATACCAAGTTCATTAAAAGTGCCATTGCCACCTCCTATTCCGCTAGGTAAAGCTGTAAAATCACTTATATTTGTAAAAGTTGTACTATGATATGACCAGCGAAGCGATACTGCTTCCTTTAATTTTTCACCTGCTGTACTTTTCCCACCTAAATATTTAATTAGCACATCAAAATCATTTTCTGTGGGTATATGCCATCCTTCTGGACAAATGCCTGTGCTATCCTTTGCCCTGTATCGCATAATTTCTTCCCACTGGTATAAACCTCCGTATATTTCACAATTGACAGGGTTATTTTTATAGCAGTATTTTTCAATAATTCCATTATTTTTCATATTTTCATATCCGTCTATCATAGTACCAACATTAAGGTTTTCTTTCAGCCAGCATTGTTCTCCTATCAAGACTGTTTTATATGTTTGTCCCTTATATGTTATTGCAGGCAGATCAGGACATGACTTAAAGTTTTTTACAGATAACTGGTGAGTCACATAACTTTTTAACCCGTATGTATCCATAATTTCCATTTTAATGGTAAAAGTATCTTGTTTACTATACCAATGTTGTGCGATCTTTTCTGTGCTCCGGTGTGTATCCCATATCCCATCGTTTTCCCAGTCCCAGCGTACCTTAAGAGCGGAAGTTGGGTCTTCATTGTCGTAGCTGTCTGACCCGTCAAATTTAAAAATAGTAGAGGTGCTACCGGAGGTCGGATTAAATGTAAAAACTGCAACAGGCGGAGTATTAGCTAATCTTTTTTCTTTTAATTCCCTTATTGTAGTTGCAATAGGATATATGTATTTTTTTTTGGTTTTTTTTGATAATGGTAATAGGTTGTTTACCCAAGCATTTTTAGATAAATATTGCCGGTCAACGAATTTGATTTCTATATTTCCGTTATTATATGTTACCTGATACTTTGCCCTGTTGTCAACCAGCATGCTTGTATAACGATAAAAACCTGACTTGGCCGTTTGGGTTTGTTTATTGTAATTATTTAATTTTTTATTATGTTTTTTAAAACTTTGGTAAACAATATCCCATGCATAAGATTCGGGAACATTTTCTATTATTGCCGGATTTGTTTTCTGAGCATGGGATTCATTAAACAAAAAAACAGCAAAAATTATTAAAATTGATATGTAAATTAGTTTTTTCATTTCTTTGGTTTTTATAATAGGTTTATAATTTTTTAAATTTACTTATATTATTTCTGAAAATTGACGGAGTAACTCCTGTTACTTCTCTAAATGCCTGATTAAATACGGATTTAGAATTAAATCCTACCATTTCACCTATTCCTTCAATAGTATAAATATCCTTTTTTTTATCGCTAAGATATTCGCAAGCTTTTTCAATCCGGTATTTATTAACAAATTGATTGAAGTTACTTTTATAATCTTGATTAATAAGTGCTGATAAATAGGAAGTATTGGTTTTTAAAGCCAGTGCCGTTGAATTAAGAGTTAAATCTTTTTTTATGTAAATTTCCTGGTTCTCAAACAGTTCTTCTAATTCGTTTTTCAGGTCGTCATGAACAACTTCTAATTGATGGTCTCTCTTTTTCTTAAGCCCGGCAATCTCTTTATTTTTTATGTTTAGTTCTATTGTATTTTGTGAAAGTTTCCAATGTGCCTTTTTAATTTTTCTGAGTTGATAATATATAAAAACAAATAGAGTACTTATTGCAATAATAGCAAACGCTAATAAGATAATAAATCTCTTTGGTTTGCTATTATAATTTTCTTTTGATTGTTAATAATAGTAAGCTCATCTATTACTTCTACCTTTTGTTCTATCTGGTATTTTGCCGATAATCTGGCAATCTGAAGATTCATTTCCCTGTTATGTTTTTTTCTAAAAACTTCCATGTATTTCTGTTGAAATTTATAGCTACTATCAAATTGATTATTTGAAAAATATATATTAAACAAATTGTGATAGATAAAAGGCAGGTAATATTTATAACGGTGTTTTTCGGCAAGAGCGATAGCTTTATAATAATATGGAATAGCTTGCGGAATTGAATCTTTAGCATTAAACATATCTCCCAAAAGAAAATAAATATGTGTTAACTGACGTGTGTTATTTGTTTTTAAAGCTAATGGCAATGCTTCATTCAAAAATATTTCAGCCTGTTTTGTTTGCTCGGATCTTAAATATAAAATACTTGATTTAGTTAGAGCATAAACAAGTGCCTTTGAAAGTGCAGGTAATTTTCTTGCAGAATCTATCATTTCCAGTTGATAGTAATACCTTTTAATGCCTTCCATTGCTCTTATCATAATAGCAGTGTCGTTGATTAATGCCTCGTGATAGGCAGGAAAATTATCAATTGAATCAATATCATAATAACCATAAATACCTCCAAATGAATAATTAATATAAAACTTATCATCGGCATTGTATCCATCACACACAAAGAAATGTCCCTCATAGCTGCCCGGTTCCCATGGAGCCGGACTATCTGCCGTTCGTGCTGCTATCATAATAGGGCGGCCATTATCCAACTCATTTTTAAAAAGGGCAATCCATTCGTCTTTTGTATGATGCCAGCGCCGAATAACAGTTGCAGTTGTGTCATAATTAAGGTAATAATTAAGCACACGGGGTAATGAGTCGATTCCACCTTCCCAACCAACTTTGATACTGGCACCTATAGCACCGCAGGCATAAAACAGTTTTGCTGTTTGTTCGTACTCATCCTGAGTTGCATTTTCAGAAAGTTCGTAAGGCATCAGGGAATAATCCAAATTGAGTTCCTCATAATTGCAATACCAATAATAACCTTCATAGTCGATAAAATCCAGTGTAGTATTTCCGTTTTCAGGAAATTGCCAATAATGAATGACCCTTGCCATAGCTGTAATCCAGCAACTATTTCCCATATGTCCGTTTACCCCATGTGTTGATTCATGGTAGTTTCATTCGTTTTTAATCACTTGTCTGAAGACCGGTATTAGTCAAAACCGACGGGTTAACCCGTCGGTTCTAACAACCTCTAAACCTGATATAAAATCATATTTGATTTATTTCATTAAATATTTCCATTTTCCATCTTCCATAGCAAATTTATAAGTTACATTATCTTCTTCTCCGTTACCATATACTATTTTCATCTTTATCTCTGCTTCTCCATCTGTTTCTTTGATATCTTCTTCAATAACTTCAATTGATTTGATCCCATCTTTCCCCTTTATTTCTTCTTGTCCCATCTGTACCATAGCAGTTAATTTAGCTTTGTCTTCATCTGATAATTCTTTACCATCGGTTGAAAGAACAGCAATCAAAGCATCAACTTCTCCTTTTTCGACATATTTCGGAATTTTCTTACTGATTTCAGCAGGTGAAGATGATGATGAAGTACCGCAGGAAGTAGTAAAGAACAAAAAGCTTGCAATAACAAGACTCAAAATAATACTTAATTTTTTCATAATTTTAATTTTTTAAGGTTAATAAATATTTGTTAAAAATAATAAATTTCTTCTAAATAAAAACTATTTAATAATGAACTTGGTAAAATAATAAATCCTTTCACAAAAGGCAAAAAAAGTTTATTAAACTTGCCTTGTATCAAATCAATTCCGACTTTTTGATATGCCTTCCAAATCAGTTCAGTGCAATATAATTTATTTTCACTTTTAAGGTCAAAAGCATCATCAAAAATAATTTTATCATCAAAATATGATTTTGCTTTTAAAGCGGCAAGTTTTGCGGAATTTGAATATTGTTCTTTAAGCCGAAAAACACTGCCTCTGGAAGCTTTTTCAGAACTGAAAAAAACAGATAATTTTTCCATCTTTACATAATCAATACCATTTTCCGATTCATCCGGTACAGTATGTATTACATAAGGTATTTTATTTAACATATAAATAACACCGACATGTGAATAAGATGATGCTCTGTCGGTAATTAAAACTACACGACTTGTAATACTCCGTCCTTTTCTAAAAACAAGATCTCCGTCTTTCATAGCTATATCGCAACTAAAAGCTATCACACTTTGCTTTTGTTTGATACTATCAAAATGTATGTAGATAACAACATAAAGCAAAGTGGAAACAATTAGCCCAAGCATTCCCAATAGTATCTTTCTGTTTTTTGATCCAAATGTAGTATTCGGCATGAATTACGATTTTTTATAAAGTAATGAATTTCTTTTTATTTACTTAAATAAAAGTAAATTATGATGAAAAAAATCATTCATATAAAAAGTTTTTTGTATATTCTTCCATCAGCTTTGCTATCATTTTTTTCTATTACCAAGTTTAACCCATTTTTCCATACAAGGATATGTTTTAACAAAATCTCTGAGTTTTGCTCTTTCTCCTTCAGGATAAGTATCTCCATTTTCATCCCATAACTTATAGAACCAGTTTAATTTTTCAGAATCTAGTTTGAAATCAGGGTCTGCCAGTCCGGAAGCACTTAATAAATGTTCTTGAAGAATAAATGGTAAATATTTCGGTTCAAGCCCCTGATTGCAAGGACTTGATTCGAGCCAATCAAAACAGTCATAAAGATCACCATCACATTCTTCCCATTCATCTTTGGTTATTATACCCAGTTCAAGTAATTTATCACAGTCAGGCCAGAAATAATAGTAACCGCCTCGCAGGTGTAATATATGAGTGGCTGAAAATTCAACAACTCCTATTTTCTGTGTAACTTTTATCAATACATTATCAGGGCTGGGCAAATATTCAGCTAAAGCCCTGATGCGGATTTCGGCACTATTGCCTTCAATTGTCTTTAATAATATTGCATCGCTATTACATTCCCATTTAAAACTGCCTGCCATTATATCACTCTTCGCATTAAGTTCTATTCTAAATGGTTTTTTTAATCCCTGTTTTTTCTCAACGCAGCGGCAAACTGTATCAGGACCTTCAATTGTTACATGTGTTACCTGATCTGGTTTTAATACCCCCGGTTTAAAACTTGCTTGGATACAGTTTGTGGTATTTTTAGTTATCTTTTCTTCATTAATTTTCACGAAGCTCTCAGTATAGCTTTCTTTTCTCCCGTAGTGAGGTATAGAATACTCTTCATTATACTTTACCGAGGCGATTTTAGTAATCCCATATTTAAACCTGTATCTCCCGTACCATGTGGGAATATTTTCAAATCTCGCAGATAACGTTACCTCCTTTTCAATTACCTCTCGCTTTCCTGTAAGGTACTGTATGGCATCTTTCGTAATTTCAAGAAACTCCATCATTTGCTTGTCTTCAGATACTTTTCCTTTATACGTTATAACTTCATCAAGCGCAGCATGTTTTTTAATAATTATCCCTGAAAAAACATTGTCGTTAACACTCATATCCTCAGCTTTCAGGTAGAAATAGATATTTATTTGTTTGTCAGGAATATGCTTCTCTGTTATATCTCCATTTTTAGATTCCCAGACTTCCTGATGGTCAACAATAATAGGGATGTAAATATTTCCGCTAAACGAGTGATAATGATCTTCTATCTGGGCATTTGATATTTTGTTAAATAACAGAAGAATAATTGCGATGAAAAATAATTTAATAGTTGATTTCATGACATGTGTTTTTAGAATTATGAAAGAAAATTTGAAAGAAATGCACCTCCGATAATAGCAAAGATTATGATATAAATAACTATCATAATTAATAACCACAATAAAGAAGCTTTGGCCCAGTTGGCTTTACTAACTTTAGGTCCACCGCTAAACGCCCAAACAAAGAGCATAATAATGTTAATTAGCGGGATTATCATGATTAATAAAGTTACCATCCAATCGCCGACTGTTATAACATCAGATTGTTGACGATTGTATCCACCAGTATTATAGTTTTGTGGTTGAACATTTGGTGTTGATTGTTGTGAGTTTTCCTTAATATTATTGCCTTGTGGCTGAACATTGGGTGTTGATTGTTGTGAATTTTCCATAATATTATTGTTTTGATTATTTAATTAATTCTTAAGGTCAATAAATATTTGCTAAAAATAATAAATTTATTTTAATGTTATGTATTATTTTTTTGCATTGTTATGTTCAATAAACAACTTGAACAATATTTTTTAATATTCTACATACTTATTTCCCGAACTATCTGTGTAAACCCTTCTGTAAAATATCGCACTTAATACTATACTTGCTATGACTACTAT
>CAZREZ010000008.1:0-23367 GCA_964599115.1 uncultured Bacteroidales bacterium | reverse complement strand
TTCAAACACTCCTAAAAATCACGATCAGAGTTGTTGTTTTCAAATATATAAGTCCTGTTCTAATAGGATTATTCTTGATCAAATTGTTTGTCCACAACACGATTTAAACTATCAAGAAATTACTGCAATAAATATTCCATGCATTTTATCTTATGAATACCCCTATTACCCTTTTTTAAATCATTATATTCTTGCTAAGAAAGAAATTAAGAATTACCCAATTATCATGGAAACAAGAGATTACTTGTCAAGGTTTTATGAGAAATCCACCAACACACCGGATTCTTTAAAAACATTTCCAACAGATTTCTATACTAATATAGATATCTTAATTGTACTGATTGATAAGTCATTTGCTACAATCAACTATGAGATTACCTCAATAATGCCTGAATCATGGTTTGTTAGTGCATTTAAAATTAATAATGCGATGAATATTAATATATGTGAATAATGAAACCAAAAGATATAATCAATATCAATGGACTAGAAATTAATATTTCTGAACAATGCAATCTTAGGTGTAAAGGATGTGATCATGGGATGGATGTAATTACCCCTCAAAATATCCCATTACCAAGTTTGCTTCAGGATATACAAAAAGCATCACAATATTTTCGTGCTAAAACATTACGAATTATTGGAGGTGAACCACTATTACATCCTAAATTATCTCAAATAATTCAAGATTTTCAAGCTGCCCATATTGCTGATTCAATTGAATTATGGACAAATGGTCTATTACTAGGCAATGTATCAAAAACCAATTGGGAATTATTGGACGGAGTTGTTATCAGCAAGTACCCTAACACTTCAAATACTTGGGATAATGAATATTTAAAAGCAATTGCTGATAAGTATAATGTTTGGATTCATGTTAGAGATATTAATACATTTTCTTGGAGTATGTACTTAAAGAAAAACACTATGGATACTGTGAGAATATTGCATAACAGTTGCAGGGAATCAGCAACTTGTCATACAATACGAAACGGAAAATTCTATAAATGTGTACAATCTGCTTTTGCTAAAGATCGTCTTTTGTATTATGGTATTGACTTAGATGATGATGGGATTGAATTGCATAATTCAAATAATTTCTTCGAGAAATTTAAAAATCATATGTGGTCGAATAATCCACTAAACGCATGTTATTACTGTTTAGGAGAATTTGGAGCAAAATTTCCTCATGAACAAATTCTCCATAAAAACAATAATATTGATGATATAAGTTTTGACAGTCATTTTATTATCCCATAATCAATTACAGATATATTAACAATGAGCACTCTTCAATGGAATAAACCAAAAGAATGGATAGAAACAGTAACAAAGATAATTATCAATCTTTGGGGGAATAATTTTATTGAAGAATTAAAAATGAATAATGTAACACCAGATTTATTTGATGATGATTGGCTTAATACAATAATTCCGCCAAAAGAAATTGTTTCTCATTCTATTAACCCTTTAGAATATTTTGCAACGGCTGTTAAAACTAATTGGTCACATATTAAAGTATTCCATGCTTGTCGTGTTAAAGATATTGCAGATTATTATTCATTAGGTATAGTTTCTTTGTCTATTGCGGATATGGATAGATTAGTTTTACAAACATTACTGCCATTTGTTGATGAAAACATATTGGAAAATTTGATAAAAATAATGCATGACCATTATAATGAGAGTGATGAAAAAGTATTTGTTGCAATAGACAAATATCATCTACAATCATTTTGTGGTCATCATCTAGAATATGGAAGTGAATATTTATTGAGCAGTATTATGCTGCTTGAGAATTTTGGAGTTTCTATTCAACCAATACTAGCTTCCATTAAAGGCTCATCAGAAACTATACCTACAATATTTGAATGTGATGTACCTAATAATAGCATCTCTACTAATGATTTTTCAGAACTAAGTCTTATTCTATTAACCGAAGGCTGTAAAATGTTACTATTGAAAGATTACTATCCTCCTTCAAGAAGAACAAGTTTTGCAGTAGGCTCTATAATCAAATCGAGCTGGATAAAAAATCACATTTTCCCAAGTATAAATGCGATGATGAAAACTAAACCTCCGATTTGGCTTGATACAAATTCCTAATTGTATTTTTTTAACGCGAACCATATAACTTCCTAACTTCTAAAATAAGTTAGGACAACAATTATGCTTCACTAAATGCATTAATCTTGTACAAAAAAATACAATATGAAGCATTATAAATATTTTTCGATAATAACAGGATTATTTGCAGCCTGTTTGGTTATTTCAAATATACTTGATACTAAATTTTTCCAGATAGGACAAACTGCATTTCCTGCTGGAATTATCCTTTTCCCCATTGTTTACGTTTTTGGGGATATTTTTACTGAAGTATATGGTTATGCACAAAGTAGAAAGGCAATTTGGACGGGTTTCTTTTCATTATTGTTAATGGTAGTATTTTTCGAAATCGGAAGACGTTTACCTGCTGCTTCGTTCTGGGAAAATCAGGAGGCTTTTAATGATATTCTAGGAAAAGTTCCCCGCATAGTAGTTGCCTCAATTACTGCTTATTTTGTGGGTGAATTTTCAAATTCCTTCACAATGGCAAAACTTAAACTGGTGCAAAAAGGAAAATCTATGCCTGTACGATTTGTTGCTTCAACATTAATCGGACAATTTGTTGATACTTTTGTATTTATTATCATTGCATTTGCCGGCACAATGAGTTTAGGTAATATGATTACTGTACTTATTTCATCATGGCTGTTTAAAGTTGCCTGGGAAGTATTAGCATTACCAATTAGTGTTCCCGTAGTAAAATGGCTAAAAAAAGTAGAGAATGAAGACTATTATGACAAAGATACCAACTTTAACCCTTTCAAACTCTCTTAGGTTTTCGATTAAGGAAAGTGTAACAAAAACTGAGGTGTCAGATTTTAAAAACAAATGGTGTGATGAGAACCAGATTATTTCTGGAATAATCTCGAATGGCATAGCTGATTGTTTCCAGGAACCAATTCTTGATGTGGGAGCAGGATTAGGAGATATTGCATTTAATTCCTTACACGATAAAAGGGTTATTTGTATTGATGTAAATAAAATAGGCAATGATGATTATCCGTTATCAAAAAACCATGAAAGACAGCACATAGATTTTTTTGATTACATACCGGAAGAAAATATTAATTCAGTATTCATTTCACATACTTTACAGTTTCTCGATGAGGACATTGAATTACTCCAACGAAAGATAAATGAAATTGCACCTGAATCAATTGTGCTCGTACTAAATAAAAACAATGACATTCTTGGAGATTTAATTGAATGGTCGGAGGAGAACTTTGCAAATCCAAATCCTGAAGTCAACATTCCAAACTTCCCTGATGGTTATGAAATTCGTGAAGTTGTTGATTTTAAGGCCACTCTAAAATGTGAGTCATATAATGATTTGGCGACCCAGATTTCATATTTAATGCTAATAGATTTTGACGAAAATATAAAATCCAATTTGGTAGAGTATTTGAAACTAATACTTGATTCACCTGGATTTGAATTTAACCAACAAATAAAAATTTATTCAAAAAATGGGAAACAATAATTTACATACTTTATTCAACTTTATAGAAAATAAAGAAGTCCGTGAAAAACTAAAGATAAGTGAACCTCGAATTATAAGGGCATTTAACGAACAATTTTCAGGTTATTCTTTAAAAGCAGAAGATGTTCTTAATGATATAGTTCATGTTAAAGATTATGATGGAATTGTGGAGGTAAAAGATATTAGTTTTTATTCATATTGTGAACACCATTTTGCCCCTTTTTTCGGAAAAGCAAATGTTTATTACCAGCCTAATGAAATAATAACCGGTCTTGGCAAAATAGTACGTTTAGTAAGAGATGTTCATGGACGTAGATTACAAATTCAGGAATTGATGACCCGTGATATTGCACAAGATATTATGAATGTTTTAAATGCTAAAGGAGTATTTGTAGAAACAACAGCCAAACATTTATGTATCTGTGGTCGTGGTCCTAAAGATGATAATTCTGAAACTACTGTTACTTACGGTTGTGGTACATTAAAAAAATGGTATCTTTGCAAAACATGAATTTTGAGTTCAGGCATACAGACGATTATGAGATAATTATATCCCATGAAGCACAAAAAGAGGGTAGAGATTTTCATGCATTAGTCAATAAGTATTTTTCCGATAAGGACGATCTTATATTTTGTTTGCTTGAAATGGTAACATTAAGTGATATTGATGCTATTGGAGAAACCTATCTTTATTCAACTTATACTAAAAAAGAAAGTCAGGAAATTCTAGCCCAATACAAAAAAATTGTCAATAAAGTTTTATCAACTTTTGATAATTCAATCTCAGAATACCTGGATTGGTATAAAAGAAGTTCATACATTCTTATCAAAGCAAATCAGGTTGAATATTTTTTTCCATACCAGGCACCAAACTGGGAGCAGGAACCTAGTTCTGTTGAAAATGAGCATGACCGTTCAAAATATGGTAAACAAATTGAAAACCGTTTAAATGAAAAGCAAATACAGAAATATTTGCAGTATTATGCTAATCTCCTGCATAAAGAACTAGGCTTCAAAGAATACCCACATTATTGCATTATTGTTAGACCTATCTCTGTAGTTGAAGGGAAAGAAGTTATTCCGTTAGGCAATTCATACTTGCATTTTGCAACTATGAATGAAAGAAATATTGATTTTTATTTGCACCTAATCAATGATTTTTTAATAGTTTGGTTCAAACGAAAGGGTGTAAAAATAATTCGTGAGATTCAGCATAAAACAATAGTGGACTATAAAAACAAGAAAGAAAAAACGAAAAGCTATTTACCGCATTTTACCACATTACATTCTGCTGCTAGAAAAAGGTTATCACGTAAACTTGATCCGATTAATTTATCTCTTGAGGATTATTATGATGACCTTTTTAATAAGATCGAATTAAAACAGACTTATCTTAACAAGCTTAAGATTCTTAAGGAAAGTTCCTTTCCAAAGTTCTTTGAACTAAAAGAATACTTGACTAATCCTGAAAATAAAAGTTCACCAAACTTTTCAAATTTGTCAGAAGAATTAGGATTTTCTGATAAATTGTTCGGCATCCAAGGTCAGTCGGTTTTAAGCAAAAAGTACGATCAAGAACATTTCATTAAGACTTTGATTCGAAGAGAATTTTTTAAAATTGGCTTATTAATATTTAAAATTGAACCACATATAATTCGTAATATTTTAATGAATGCTGATGATATTATTTATAACTCTCAATCATCAGAAGCTGATTATACATACCTATGGACTGAATTATTTATTCCATGGTTAAAAACTTCCAAACAACACAAAAAAAGAAGTAACCGCATCATAGACAGTTTATCTGAATTTGAAAAATCATTCTTAGAAGACTGTAAAAAGTATTTAGCCTACATAAAAGTTACTTCTCCTAACTTCTCCCTAACTATTTAGTCTTCAATTATTCTTACCTTTTTAATAAGTCAGGATAACCAATTCTCATTTGAAATTGCTATTTCTTTGTCATCGTAACCAGGTTATTTCGGTAGCCACAAAAAATAAAACGATGAAAACAAAAGAATTAGGTAGCTGGGGTAAAATTAGTGAAGTTAATAACTCAACTCACATTACCCAAACCAATGCAAATGCTAAAGTAGGTAAGGGTGTACATGTTTCAACCTGTATTCCCGGAACACAAGTAAAAGTAAGAGATTACTTCGATGCCAATGGAAGGTATCAGGGTTCTTCATTTGGGAAGAACGGTTAGTGCTAATTATGGCTGCCCCGAAATGGGCAGCCTGTTTTGATTCATTCAAAAATATCAGGATTGAAATTTAACTAAAAAACTTACAAGGTGAAAACAAAAATATCATTTCCTTCTATGTTCAATTTTTTCACTATTAATCATAAAGGTGGGGTAAATATATATCTGGGAAATCTATATAATCACATTACGTTTGCAACTTTAACTTTTACCTCCCTGTTACTTCTATTTTCATGCACTTCATCAAAAGATATTTGGAATCCTAATCAAGAACAAAAGGTAACGAGTTCAAGGAGTCAAATACCGCAAACTACTGATAAATCAAAGGAAATTGAACCTGACTGGCTATACGCTTTTAATCCTGAATTTATCGTTGGTTATGCGCATGGTAAAACTATTAATGAGGCAAAGCAAGCTGTAAGCAGAGACATTAAGACCCAGATTGCAAAATTCCTTGGTGAGGAGGTCTCGATCCTTGAAAACACATCAACTAATAATATTATTACTGGCAGAGACAATGTTTTTTCGCGTGAGGTTTTTCAATTTGACCAACGCTTTAAAAGTGAATTTGAAAAACCTGTAATCAATTTTAATCCTCAAAATATCTTGGACTTTTATTGGACTAAAACCGGATCAACTGCAAAATATTTCATCAAGTATAAGAGTGGCCCAGCAGAAATTGAAGCCATCAAAATTGAATCAAGGAAAAGAGAGAAGAAGTTGCAAAATTTTATCGATTCACTGCTAAACATCGATGCTCTGAATACAATTGATGATTTACAATTAAGATATGCAGAATTAAAACATCTGCATAGATCATCAAGTCATATTAAGTTTCTTGATAGCCTGAGGATAAACAATGCAATCCTTAATATCGAACATTATTTCAAAAATCTTGAAATTAAAACCTTATCAGAAAAACAGGGAGTAATCCGATTTATTCTTCAAAGCTATGGTAAAAAAATGAGGTATTCAATCAAGCCGGAGGTAATACCACCAACAGGAATAACCATAGAAAACATCAGTTCACAAAACGGTGTTTGGACCATAAATTATTCAAATCCAATAAACATAGAAGGTGATATGTATATTTTTTATGAAAATTCTGATTTTGCTATTTACAGGGATGTAGGTATTAAAAAAGCTGAGGAGACTGATGTTGAAAGGAATGAAAACTCAAAGGATATAAATGTTGAAAAGGTATTAGTAAATTGTTTAGATGCAAGCATTTGGGATGGAGATATCCGGGAAATCGAAATAAATGTATTTATCAATTCTAACGTACTTGCAGAGATAAGCTCAATGGAGCTGGAATTGATTTCAAACGACCGGGGATCAAAAACATTTGAGTTTGATAATATTATCATTATAGAAAAAGGTAAAAATCAAGTTTCCTGGGTCAAATCATGTGATCTGCCTCGTATGTTTTTACGATCAGTCCACAGGTGTAATATTAAACTCAGCTATTCACAATTTGATGGGGTTCAAAATATAAAGTTTGAATCAATCCCGTTAACCATAAAAAATCTATAAAAAATGAAAAAATATGCACACATAATTTTTACCATTAGTCTGGTTGTAACGGCATCTACATTAACAGCCCAGGCGGATTTTGCGAGCCAATACAAAATTCAAATGGAAAAGATTAAAAAAGAAATCAAAACAAAACTGGCAGAGATGAAAGTTTTTGCCTCGGTTTTAAATGAATATCCGTCATCAGAATCAGAGATTACTAAAAACTTGACGAATGAATCTATTGTGTTTTGTAATTGGCCGGTAAACGGGGAATTAACTTCCGGCTATGGTTATCGAAGAGATCCATTTACACGTAAGCGGGCTTTTCACAATGGAGTAGATTTATCAGTTCCGTCAGGCACGCCTGTATATGCCGCAGCTAAAGGGAAAGTTAAAAAAGTTGGCCGAAATAAAAGATCTGGGAAATATATTATCATTTCCCATGGTGATAAATATGAAAGTATTTATTGCCACCTTTCAAATATAAATGTAATGAAAGGCGATAAAGTTACACCTGAAACCAAAATTGGAAGTTCAGGAAATACGGGCCGATCCACCGGTCCTCATTTACATTTTGAAATTCGTGAAAATGGCAAATCAGTAAATCCATTTTCTATTATTCATTAACCTTAAAATATATTTATTATGAAAAATTCAGTTAAAATTTTGTTGTTGACCTTAGCGGTCATGTTAGTTGGGACTCAAGTTTACTCAGACAATGAGCCTGACAAGAAAACTCAACGCACCATTAACAAAGCAATTAAAAAGGAAGCAAAACGGCTGGAAAAAAAAGGATACAGTGTCGAGCCTGGCGCTATATCAATGAATTTCCAGCTTCGCAGAAGTTATCAGAAAGAATTTGCAACTGATGGCAATGGGGCACCTCTTTACATTGTTGGTGTAGGAAGCGCTATTTCAGACATTGAAAATGCAGCACGCTTACATGCAATCAGCGATGCAACTATCAATGCCTGTATGTTGCTCGAATCTCAAATCATGGGCATGATAGAGCAGGATTACAACAATAAGCTCTACAGCCGAAATGAATTCCAGACGTTAAGTCAAATGAAAGGAGTCTTCTCAAACCTATTAGCCCAGTCGTTGCCTACAGGTATCCCTGTAACTGCTCTGGTTAATGATCATAAACAGTACTATGAATATCAGGTAAGAGTGGCTTATCCAATTAAGGTTCTTCGTCAAAATGCTCAAGAAGTAATATACGACATACTTAACAAAGAAAATGAAGAATTACGTAAGAAATTTGAGCGTATTACAAATTTTGAGAACCTGGGAAAATGACAGAAAAGTAAAGTTAACTGTCGAAGTGGGGAAATATAAACTCCACTTCTATTTACTAAAAAAACAAAATGAAAAAGTTTTTAATATTCAGCCTGTTAGTAATTGTTCTGACATCCAGTGCCTTGATAATCTATATTAATTTTTATAAAATAATATGGATATATGCCAGCGAATTTTTGCATTATTCCATATCATTTGGATTAGCATTAGTTGTTTATCTATTAGTTGTAAGGAAAAGACTGGCCTTTTTTGAAAACTTTTTTCATGAAATGACTCATGTCTTGTTTTCTCTACTCTTCCTTGAAAAAGTGAACCATTTTTTTGCTTCTTCCACTCATGGAGAAATTCAAACTAGTGGTTCTTTTCCCAATGTAATTTCAATTCTTTCGCCCTATTTTTTCCCGGTGGTTACATTTTTACTTATTGCTATATGGTCGATTTTCGACATCCACCAATTAAGGGTAATTGTTATTGTTTCCTATGGCAGTTTTATTGCCATTATGATAAAACAAATCAAGCAGGCTAAACAAGAGGTTTTATCATTCTCCTGGTATGGAGTCCTTTTTATAATTATTATGAATTTTTGGGTTAGCCTGTTTATTTTCTCCTGGGCATCAGGAAATAGCGAATTAGTTTTTAAAACTTTAATATCTCAGCTTTATGAAATCAAAACATTTTAATGCAGACGAGGAGCTTTACGTATTTGAAATATTTACAGATGAATTGCTCGAAAAGTTCAGCAAGTTCAACATCAATACAGTTGGACATTTACTAAGTGCTACCAAGGGATTAACAATGGTTCAGGGGTTGTTCGACTCTCAAGTAGAGATGGAAATACTCCAGGAACTTAAATCTATAATTCCGGAAGAGATCCAATCTGAATACGCAAATTTTTCTTTCCGGCATTCCACCGGCTTGATCATTCCAAACACTGACGAAAATGAAAAAGAAAATTAATAACACTTTTTTCGAAAGCGATTCGGTTTACAGCCTGCTTTCAGGAACGCTTGGCTACAAAGCCCCAAAAGCTACCAGGATATTGAAATCTTATAGAATAGAAACCATTGAACAGTTCATCGGTGCTTTTCGTCCATATATTCCTGTTCGTTCACAATCGGAACTCAAGGCAAAAGAAATTGTTTGTTCTCTTGATACTATCAGACGCCATAAAGATCCGAAAAATATAGTTCTGCGAATTCAAAAAACATTGCAAATAACCCACAAGGAAGCCAGGGCATTATTT
The DNA here is from genome assembly GCA_964599115.1 of uncultured Bacteroidales bacterium. Classification (GTDB taxonomy): domain Bacteria; phylum Bacteroidota; class Bacteroidia; order Bacteroidales; family JADFUO01; genus JADFUO01. The sequence continues at coordinate 13,518 of CAZREZ010000008.1, read as the reverse complement.
GCTTCTTTTGATGCTGTTAAGCAAACCACACAAACATATCGCTTTAATTTTGGTTGGTGTTTCGGAGGTAAGAAAAGAGCCGTAAATTTAAAATCTGACTATTTTTGGAGAAACCGGCCAAAAGTACATAACAAAGGTGGTGTTTATGTAATTCCTTCTTACGCTGATATGGGAAAAGTATATGATCAGGGAAACCGTGGAACCTGTGTTGCTAATGCCACGTGCTCATTGCTTGATTATAAGGGCAAGATCAAGAGTTCTCGCCAGTTTCTGTTTCATCAGTGTAAAATGATTGATGGAATTAAAGATCAAGAAGGTACATATATTGAAACACCATTTAAATTATTAACAACATATACTTATATAGACCGTGGGTGTGTAATGGAAAAAACCTGGCCTTATTATCCCGGGAAAGGGAAAACAACACATCAGGGACCACCTCCCGAAGAAGCATTTGATTGCAAAAGGTTAAATTCATCAGCAGCTGCTGTTTACCCAAGAAAAAACAATATTATAATTGATATAAAGTACCTTCTTAATTTAAAGAAAAATGGAAAAGCTTCTCCAGTTGTCATAGGTGTTCCATTGTATGAGTCGTTTTTCAGTAAATCAACGACCAGAAATGGATGGGTAACGATGCCTCTTCCGGGTGAGGCAATTATGGGATATCATGCTATGATTATTACAGGATATGATGATGATCGTAAGTTGTTTTTGGTTCGTAACTCATGGAGCACAGCCTGGGCTCCTGAAAATGACCACGGTTATGCCGGACACGCCTGGATTCCCTACGAGTACACCCGGCAATATTCTCATGGTGCTGCAACAATTTCAGAAGTTACTTTTCAGCACATGATTGTTTCTCCTGAAAACAGGTTATACAATAAATCAAAAAGCATTCGTACAATAAAAAGGAAGGCAGCGGCTACCAGAATAAAAAGAGGCTCCCGTACAAGAGCGGGTAAAAAAAGGATATCAGTTACTTCATGGTTTCTCAGTCTCGTGTTGATTTTGTTGCTTTTTAATTCATACAGGGAACCATTAATGAGCTTTTTAAAGAATGCTTATGATACTGTTAGTAAGAAAACCGAAATCAATAATATACGAAACAAAATAACTGAAATAATTCACCTAAAATAAAAAAAATCATGAAAGCACTTTTGTATCGTTTTTCGAAAACATCCCAGCTATTAATAGGTTACTGCAATACATTTACACAAAAAGAACAAAGGACACTTGGTTTTTTTGTATTTCTGACAGCAACATTTGCATTCATTTCCGGCTACTATGCATTAACAGCGATTTTTGGTGAATGGGATGCAATTAGAAGTGAATATCATTTATCTCTGGAAAATAAAATTATCACTTTTATAATTGCATCGCTTTATGCACTCATGATTGGTGCTATTGATCGTGAAATTGTTGCAGCTCGCAGCAAGATAGCGGTAGTTCTTCGGGTACCTATGGCTATTATCATTGGGTTTATAATTGCGGTTCCATTAGAGATAAAAATCCTCGAAAATAAAATAAATCAGCAAATCATTGAAATCCACCAAAATAAACTATTACCTTTCAAACTACAAAAGGATGAGTTCATTGAAACAATTAACCAGGAGATTCTTGATATTGAAACGAAAATTGATTATTACTCTATCAAGAAAGATGACGCTTTGAAAAAAATCAAAGGTGAGGCACTGGGTATAACAGGTAAAAACTTGTCAGGTAAAAAGGGGCAAGGCAGTTTTTATAAGTACGCTATAATAGAAAAACAAAATTGTGAGAATGAGATTTATAAACTTGAATCCAGGTTGAGAGAAAGAAAGGAATATCGTGATGAGCGATTAAAGGAATTAGCAAAAGATTTTAGATTTTATAAAACAGATGCAACTTTCGGGCTTTGGGAAAAATATATGGTTATGCATCAAATCATTAATAAAGACAAAACAGGAAATGCAAAAGTTATGTCGTATGGAATTTCGCTTTTGTTCATCCTCCTGGAACTTATACCTTCACTTATAAAGCTTTTAAGCCGTAAAAATGAGTATAACATGTTATTATATTACCTTAATAAACAGACTAAAAGAAAATTGAAGAATGCCCTCACGATTTCTGAATTCAACGATGATCCCGAAGAATTCATCAGAATACCGGAGATTCGGTTTGAAATGTAATCGATGAATACAAACTTACTGAAGTATCCGTACAATAGAAAATGTTGCCCAACTCCAGCCACATATAACAAGAAACCGGCGTTTAAATAACAAAGATACTTAATCCCCTAAAGTCGCAACCATTATAGCTTTGATGGTATGAAGCCGGTTTTCGGCTTCATCAAAAACTATTGATGCTGGAGACTCAAAAACATCATCAGTTACTTCCATGGCTTCTACGCCAAATTTCAGGTAAATTTCTTCACCGATTATTGTATCGCGATTATGAAATGAAGGCAGGCAATGTAAAAACTTAACCTTGGGGTTGCCGGTTTTTTCCAGAAGCTCTTTATTAATCTGAAAAGGCATCATAGTGTTTATTCTTTCTGCCCATACTTCATCGGGTTCACCCATTGAAACCCAAACATCAGTATAAAGAAAATCCACACCTTTAACAGCTTCATCAATGTTATCGGTAATTGTGATTTTAGCTCCGGTTTCTTTAGCAATTTTTTTACATTCTTCAACTAATTTTTCATCCGGCTGGCAAGACTTTGGAGCAGCAGCCCTAAAATCCATACCCATTTTTGCAGCTCCGACCAATAAAGAATTACCAACGTTATTATGAGCATCACCGAGATAGCAAAATGAAATTTGATGTAATGGCTGGTCGGAATGTTCCATCATCGTTAAAAAGTCGGCAAGGATTTGTGTTGGATGATATTCATCTGTCAAACCATTCCAGACGGGGACACCCGCATATTTCCCAAGTTCCTCCACTCTCACTTGTCCGAAACCACGGTACTCAATTCCATCATACATTCTTCCCAAAACTCTTGCAGTGTCTTTCATTGTTTCTTTTTTCCCTATCTGTGAACCGGTAGGACCAAGATATGTAACATTTGCTCCCTGATCATAAGCTGCCGTTTCAAAAGCACAGCGGGTACGTGTTGATGCTTTTTCAAAAATCAAAGCAATATTTTTAGCTTTTATTTTTTTTTGTTCAGTACCTGCATATTTTGCTTTTTTCAGGTCAGCGGAAAGATCAAGTAAAAATTTGATTTCTTCAGGTGTAAAATCCAGTAATGTTAAAAAATTTCTGTTTCTCAGGTTAAAAGCCATTTTCTTCCTTTCTTAATTAATTTATACCGATACGGAACGAATTTGCAAATTTAAAGTTGTTGTTCCTATCGGCATAACTGCTTCTAAAAGAATCCCGAAATTTCAGGATCGCATTTTTAATAAGAAGCAGTATATATGAATATATTATTTGCTCAATAAAAACCAGATGCAAAAATACAGAATTTTGGGAATGATTAAAGAAAATTTGTCTTCTATTTAAAAATTTATATATTTGTGCATATTTTTTATTTCCTTTTAAAACAATTAATAAAATATATCAATTATGAAAGTTTCAAAATCCAGATTATTAGCTCTTTTTTCAGCAATTTTATTTCTTTTAAGTATAAATGTATTTTCACAAAACCCGGGCAGCCTGGACCTGAATTTTAACGGAACAGGCATTGTTACTACAAATATAACACAAGGAGATGATGATGTTATTAGGTCAATTGTAGTTCGGCCTGACGGAAAGATTATTGCTGCAGGATATACACTCACTACCAGCTCAAATGTAGATGTTGTTATTGCTCGTTATAATCCTGATGGGTCTCTTGATAATTCTTTTGGCAATAATGGTATTGTGGTTTCTGATTTAGGAAATCAGCATGATTATTTTTATTCAGTAGCTTTGACCCCATCAGGGAAAATTGTAGCAGGAGGTCGTATACATGATGGCGTTAACCAGAATTTTCTCGTTGTACGATTTTTATCTGACGGAACATTTGATAACACCTTTGGTAATAACGGTGTAGTATTTACCGACATTGGAAATGGTGAAAGAGATGGAGCGTATTCTATATTGGTTCAACCCGACGGAAAAATCATTGCAGCAGGATATGTTTATGATGGTACGCAATATAACTTTGCTTTAGCGCGCTACAAAACAGACGGCAGCTTAGATAACACATTCAGTTATAACGGAATAGTAACTACAGATCTTGGAAATAGTGATGATGATATAATATATGGTATTACTTTGCAAGCTGATTTAAAAATCGTTGTTACAGGCCATACTAATCTGCTTAATTCAAATCTTGCTATAGCAAGGTATATGCCTGATGGATTACTTGACAATACTTTTAATTCTAATGGAATAGTTATTACTGATATACCCTCTTCAACCAATGAACAGGCTTACGCTGTTGCTTCAAAAACAAATGGAAAAATATTGATCACCGGTAGAGCCAATATTGGAGGGAATTATAGATTTATTCTGGCTCAATATACATCTGATGGAGCATTGGATAACTCATTCGGCACGAGTGGTTATACAATAACTAATATTTCTCCTGTCGGTAATAGCGTAAGCAGGTCAATTGGAATTCAAGATGATGAAAAAATTTTATTAGCAGGTTATTGTAGTTTCTCTACAACAGATATAGCCCTTGTACGATACTTACCGGATGGTACTCCAGACAACGAATTTGGCAATAACGGTATAGTTTTCACTGATTACTCAAACGATGATGACGGAGCGTTTTCACTTGCAATACAGCCGGACCTAAAAATACTGGTTGCTGGTACTACTGATAATGGTACAGATAATGATTTTATAATAGCAAGATATCATTCGGGATTGCATGGTGGAATTGAAAACAATTACCAATCTGTTTCAGAAATTAAAATTTTTCCAATTCCTTTTTCCAATTCACTTTATTTAACATATACACTTGAGAGAAAAGAATATGTACAAATAAATATTTTTAATGCAAGAGGTAAAATGGTAACCTCCCTCGCAGATCTCACACAAACTGCTGGACAATACAAAATAATTCAGGATCTGTCATATTTACCTGCTGGTGTTTATTATGTTAAATTTGATGTGAAAGAACAGTCTGTTCTTAAAAAAATTATTAAGATAGATTAAACCTAGCTTTTCAGCACCTTGCCTGCTTCATCTTTTCCGTCTCAGCTTATCTGACGATATATAACAGTAAGGATTTTATCCAATAATTTTATCAATAAATATTTTCTACTTTTACCCCATGATTATTATTGACGACACGATAATTTCCGACAATTTAGTAAGCATAAAGTTTTGCTGTGATTTTATTAAATGCAATGGTGCCTGTTGTGTTGAAGGAGATGCAGGTGCTCCGCTTGAAGAAGAAGAGATTTCTTTGCTTGAGGATTACATTGAAAAAATCAAACCGTTTATGACTTTTGAAGGCATAAAGGTGATTGAAAATAATGGAGTATTTGATTATGATTCTGCAGGTGAATATGTTACACCGTTGATTAAAAACAAAGAATGCGCCTTTACTTATTTTATTGATGGCGTTGCCTTTTGTGCAATTGAAAAAGCTTATGATAAAGGAAAAATAAAATTCCAAAAACCGGTTTCATGTCATTTGTATCCTGTTCGTGTGAATAAGTTTAAAGATTTTCTGGCTGTGAATTATCATAAATGGCAAATATGTGATACTGCATTAAAGTCCGGAGAAAAAAAAGGAATACTGCTTTATAAATTTCTCAGAGAGCCATTAATAAGGAAATTTGGGAAAGAATGGTATAAGCAATTGGAAAAAGAGGGTGATTTAACTTAAACATTACCCTTTCAGTGCCTCAGCACCACCGACAATTTCAAGGATTTCGTTAGTGATAGCTGCCTGGCGGGCTTTATTGTAAGACAATTTAAGTTCTTTTAAAAGTTCCTGTGCATTATCGGTTGCCATGTGCATAGCTGTCATTCGGGCGCCATGCTCCGATGCAAAAGAGTCGAGAAGAGCTTTATAGAGTTGAATTTTTAATGATTTCGGAATTAATTCCCTGATAATGTCTTTTTTGCTTGGTTCAAAAATGAAATCAATAAACGATTCTTTTTCACCGATTGTTTCTTCTTTTTCCAGAACAATCGGCAAATATTGTTCTATAATTAATCTTTGAACAGCCGCATTCTTAAATTGGTCATAAATTATTTCAATTTTATCATATTTCTTTTCGGTAAAATCCTTCATAAAACTTTCAGCAACCGGGGCGGTATTCTCAAAAGTCAAATCACTAAATATTTCATTATTGGTTGCAAGCACTTTATAATTATTTTTTTTGTAATATTCAGAAGCTTTTTTACCAAAACAATAAATGTTTAAATTTCCGGCTTTGTTTTGTTCATTATATTTTTTGGCAATTAAATTATTTGTGGCTTTAATTATGTTTGCATTAAAAGTACCGCACAATCCCCTGTTGGAAGCAATAACAATCAATAATATTTTATCAGGAGTTCTTGTTTCAGAAAAAACATTTTTTTCGGAATTTTCAAAACTTTTAGTCAGATTATGTAATATTTCCTGTAATTTTGAAGCATAAGGGCGCAGCTTAAGAATCGAATTTTGTGCTTTTCTAAGCTTTGATGCAGCAACCATTTTCATTGCATTAGTGATCTGCTCGGTTGATTCAACCGAACTAATTCGTGTACGTACTTCTTTTAGGGTTAACATTTATTAATGATATATAATTTGAAATTATTCATCCATTCTTTCTTCTGTTTACTTGGTGGTGTATTTGTTTGAAATATCATTTGCCACCTTCTCCATAACTTTTATATCATTATCAGTAAGTTTACCTTCTTTTAGGGTTTTTAAAACCTCCTGATGATTTGTTTCCATATAATAAAGATATTCTGCTTCAAAATCCCGGACACTTTTAACCGGAACGTTTTTAAGCAGACCTTTGGTTCCGCAGAAAATAATGGCAATCTGCTTTTCAACAGGCATTGGAGAATACTGGGGTTGTTTAAGGATTTCGACATTCCGTCTTCCTTTTTCAAGCACTGCCATTGTAGCTGCATCAAGGTCTGAGCCGAATTTAGCAAAAGCTTCCAGTTCGCGAAACTGAGCCTGGTCTAATTTGAGTGTTCCTGCAACTTTTTTCATAGAATTTATCTGGGCATTTCCACCCACCCTTGATACTGAAATCCCAACATTGATAGCAGGTCTTATTCCGGAATTAAAAAGATTGGTTTCAAGGAATATTTGTCCATCTGTAATTGAGATAACATTTGTGGGTATGTAAGCAGATACGTCGCCGGCTTGTGTTTCAATTATCGGCAAGGCAGTTAATGAGCCACCACCCTTCACCATTGATTTTATAGATTTTGGCAGGTCATTCATTTGTTGTGCAATTTCATAGGACTCAATGACTTTAGCTGATCTCTCAAGTAGTCTTGAGTGAAGGTAAAATACATCACCAGGGTATGCTTCACGTCCGGGTGGTCTTCTTAGCAATAATGAAACTTCTCGGTAAGCAACAGCTTGTTTTGACAGGTCATCATAAATAACAAGTGCGGCTCGTCCGGTATCTCTGAAAAATTCACCGATGGCAGCACCTGCAAACGGTGCATAGAATTGCATGGCAGCAGGTTCGGAAGCAGTTGCTGAAACTATTATTGTGTATGGCAAAGCTCCACTGTCTTCAAGGATTTTTGCAATACTTGCAACAGTAGAACCTTTTTGTCCTATGGCAACATAAATACAGTATATAGGTTCACCTTTTTCGTAAAACTCTTTTTGATTAATAATGGTATCAATTGCGATAGCTGATTTTCCTGTTTGTCTGTCGCCGATTATTAACTCACGTTGACCCCTACCAATGGGTATCATCGCATCAATTGGTTTTATACCGGTTTGCAAAGGTTCATTAACAGGTTGACGGTAAATTACACCCGGAGCTTTTCTTTCAAGAGGCATTTCATAGGTCTTTCCCGTAATTTCCCCTTTTCCGTCAATAGGCTCGCCAAGAGTATTAATAACACGACCCAGTATTCCTTCGCCTACTTTAAGTGATGCAATTTTGCCGGTTCTTTTTACTTTATCTCCTTCGTTAATTTCATTATTTTTACCAAGAAGCACCACGCCTACATTATCTTCTTCAAGGTTCAGCACTATTCCTTTTAAGCCGCCTTTTTCAAATTCAATCATTTCGCCTGATTCGGCATTGTCTAATCCGTAAATTCGTGCAATACCATCTCCGATTTGTAGTACGGTGCCGATTTCTTCCAATTCGGCTTCGTCTTCAAATCCGGCAAGTTGTTGTCGTAAAATTGCAGATACTTCTGCAGGTTTTATTTCTGCCATATTATTGCGTTTTTTATAACCCTCTTATATATAAATTTATGTCAAATTCTTTTTTCAGATCTTCAATTTGTTTTAAAATACTGGCATCATATTGTTTATCTTTAAAGCTTAAAATAAATCCCCCTATTAATTCTTTTTTTATTTCTTCTATCAATTCTATTTCGCCTTCTGTTTGATGTTTCATTAGTTCAATTACTCTCTTTTTAATATTTTCATCAATCTTAACTACAGTTTGAAGGAAGGTGGTTGTTATCTTTTTATAATCTTTATATAATGTGATAAACTGTTTGGCAATAGCTAATATGTTTGCTTCCCGTTTTTTACGAATTATGATTATCAGGAAATGTAAAGATATTTCCCTGAGTTTATTTTCAAAGATTGCTTTGATAATAGCTACTTTTTTCTTTTCTTTAATTACAGGGCTTTGAAGTAATATTCTTAGATTCCTGTTTTGTTTAAAAACGGACACAACAAGTTCCATATCGGCTTTGATTTGCTCCAGAATATTTTGTTCTAACGCTAAATCAAACAAAGCTTTTGAATATCTTACTGCTATCCTTGTTTCTCTCATTTTAACTAATTAAAATGTACTTTATCAATCAATTTGTTTATATATTCTTTTTGTTTAGCATCGTCTGCTAATTCTTTTTGCAGGATTTTTTCAGCAATTTCAATCGACAATGAAGCTAATTGATTTTTCAGGTCTGTAATGGCAGCCATTTTTTCATTTTGGATAGTTTCTTTTGCGTTTTCAATTATTCTGTTTGCTTCTTCGCTTGCTTTAATTTTTGATTCATCAATTATTGAATCTCTGATTTTACGGCCGTCTCTTAAAATAGCATCTCTTTCTTCTTTGGCTTCTTTTAGCAATTGCTCATTACTGAATTTTAACGATTTCATGTCTTCTCTGGCTTTGTCGGCTGCATGTAGAGCTTCATCAATTGATGCTTCTCTTTCTTTAAGTCCTTTTAATATTGGTTTCCAAGCAAATTTTGCCAATATCCATAAAAGAATTGCAAATGACAAAGTCATCCAGAAAATTAAACCTATACCGGGGCTTACTAATTCCATAAATTTTTAAATTTTGATAATAATTTATTCCAATTAAAAATTCTTTGTTTCTCAACCAACCGTTAAGAAACAAAGAAAAACTTTTGTTTATCACCTATATAAAGACAATTAAAAGGCAAACAACAATAGCAAAAAAAGCAACCCCTTCGATCAGGGCAGCGGCAACAATCATATTTGACCGAATGTCGCCGGCAGCTTCAGGTTGGCGGGCAATGGATTCAACGGCACTACGACCTATCTGACCAATACCAATACCTGCACCTATAGCTGCAATACTTGCACCAATACCTGCTCCCATTTTTGCTAATGGGGCTAAATCAGTTGCTACTTGTAATAAAATTGCTAATAAATTCATAATAATGTATTTAGTTGATTAATTATTTATTTAAACTTTTGGGCTTTATAGACGGTTCTAAATAGTATTGTTTCAATTACGCTATTTTCGCTTTCAATATGCTTACAATCCGGCGCTAATTAAAAATGTTGCTGCAAATGCAATAATTGCATACAATTCGGGGAATACGGCAAGCACCATTGTTTTTCCGAAAATATCGTGCCCTGAACCTATACCAGCAATTCCTGATGCACAAACGCTACCTTGTTTTATCCCAGACATAAGTCCCACAAATCCTAATGCAACTCCAGCTGCAAAAACTGCAGCTCCCTGATATATGGATAATGTAAAAACTCCATCAACAACAAACTCAGAAAGTTTTGCATTGATAATAAAAAATCCTGCAAAACCGTAAAGTCCCTGGGTTCCGGGTAATGCGCTTAATAACATATAACTTCCGAAAGCCTCATCATTTTTCTTTAAAGCTCCTATCGTGGCATTTCCGCCCGATGAAACACCTATTGCACTCCCTATGCCGGCTAATGTGACCATTAATGCCAGTCCAACATAGGCAAGTATTACTGCTGTTGTCATAATAATTCTCCTTTTAAAATTTATTAATTATTTATTTCTAATTTCCAATTTCAAGTTTTATTATATAATCATTCTCTTGTGTGTTTTAAATCAATCATGTATGTTTCATTTTTATATTATCCCGAAAAGGGTTTGTATTGTTTCCCCCCACCTGTAAACCCTGCATTTTTATAAAACTCAACAAATGTGAGTCGCATGGGATGAACAAATGACCCAAGTGATGATATTAATATATTTAAACCATGTCCGAGCAAAAGGAATATTACAAAAAACACAGGGCCGATTATCGGCGCCGAATCGAGTATTTGCAAGGCAATATCATTTATCACAAACCCTAAAATAGCACTTGACAAGCCCAGTGCAAACAAACGGATATATGACAACAGGTCGCCGAATATTCCGGTTACTGTTGAGTAAATATCCCAAACTCCTTTTCCTATACGCGCAGGGATACTGATTTCTACATCACTAAAAAATACAATTAAAATCCCACCAAATGAAAGAATTGCATATAATATAATGTTGTTTGTGCCAATAATTCCTAACTCTGTTAAACCAATGTAAATTCCACAGCCTATCAAAATGATGAGCCATCCAAAAGTTGCAAGTGAGTGTGCGAACCCATATTGTTTTATCTGGTTTGCTGCTTTTATACACATCCCGAAAACAATTTGTAATCCACCCAAAATTAATGCCACGTTAAACATTTCTTCAGGATTAAGGAACAGGTTTTTGAAGTCTGCAAGTAGATTAATTTTTGCGTCTATTAAATTAATACCAAAAAATGTTCCCGAAATAATCCCGAAGACAACGGTTGCTATACCCAAAAATTGTATTAAGGACAGTAAGGGTTTAATTTCCTTTTTTCCTTTTAGTTTGTAAATACCTGCTCCAATCACAAACAATAAACCATATCCGGCATCACCAAGGCAAAAACCGAAAAACATCATAAAAAATGGTGCGAAGAATACTGTTAGGTCAAGTTCGGAATAAGCCGGTAGCGAAAACAATTTACCAATAGGCTCAAACAATTTACTAAACCTGTTGTTTTGTAATAAAACAGGAACTTTGTCCTTTTTTGTGGCTTTCTCAATTATGTATAAAATGTTACTCTTATCTAAAAATTCATCAATTTGTTTTTTCCTTGTCTTTGGAATCCAGCCCTCAAGTATTTTCATTTTTTCATCTGCTTCAATAGCAGTATTTAATATTACTTTCTCATATTCCAAATTTGCTGCTATTGATTCTCTTTCCTGTTTAAGCAACGGTATTGATGTTTTGGAGTAATTGTCAAAATCATTGTTTATCAGCAATATTTTATCTTCTATTTCTTTTATACGGATTTTTACTTCCGAAAGGGAGCATTCGGGTTGCTTAATTTCTTCGGCATCAATATTCAGTTCTTCATCGCCTTGCTGTATAATAATAAAATAGATATAGTTTCCGCTTTCAGTAATTATTTCTGCATTATACTCCGAAAGCAGCTTGGTATTAAATTTCTTTTTAGGAGTGATAAAAAACCTCACGTAGAAATTTTTTTCCTTCAGTTTGTTAATAATTTCAGCGGAAAAATTTCCCCATGGCTCTACTTTGATGAGTTCTTTATGGGAAGCAGCAAGTTCTTGTTGCAATGCCTCTATTTCCTCTTGCTTTTGTATAATTTCTTCAATAATTTTCAATCCGTCAGCATCAGAACATTTATCAGTTTTCTCTGTTTCACGTTTTTCAAGGGACTTAATTATTTTATCAATACGATTTACTAATTTATATTTTTCCTTTATATCATCACTGATTTCAGTTTCTTTCTCAATTATATGAAGCACACCAATCTGTTGCAAATCTTTCAGAAAAGCATCGTATTCCTTATGAAAAACAAGGAAAGAATATTTTTGCATCGGTATTATCATCTGCTTACCTCCAATTGTTGTTGCTGACGGTTTTTAACAATTTTCTGTGACGATTTTGACAGGTTTTCTTCATCCTCCAAAAAACGTTTTATCTTTCTTATTGCATCTTCATAGCCGGGAATTTGAACTTTTTCATACAAATTTACTTTTTGTGTTGTTTTTCTTCTTGCATGATTGAGCAATTCCATCTTTCTGTTAAAAAACTCCCTTTCTATTACAATATCTGCTAATTTTTTTACTATTGAAATTCCCTCAGGAAACCATTTTGGATTATCGAACAAACTGAAATCATCAGTACGAAAAATTACCTCTTCTAAAACAGGGGTTTTTACACCTGCAATTTTCTTTGTTTTTGTTTTTACATCATCAATTGTAATAAGACTTGTATTAAATTCATTCCAAATACCCGGTGTTAAAGTGTTTGCGTGTATTCTTTGAGATAATTTTTTATCTAATTCTTTAACCTTGTTTTTTGCTTTTTTAACTTCCATGCGTAATGCTGTTTCCTTATTTTTTATTACAGGAAGCGCATTAAGCCTCATATTCAGTTGTTTGTTAAGACTTTGTAATGCTGTTTTATTGTATTGAAATTTTATTGCCATTTTTAGACACTAATTACACTAATTATTTTATAATACAACTCTTTTATAATTTAAACTATCTTCTCCAAAATTAACTAATAAACCCAATTTAAGTTTTGAAGCGGCAAGGTAATTTAAAGTTTGTTTGATTATGTCCCTTTCCTAAAATATTATGGACTTCCATACATATACCTATAATCTTGTACGATTCATCTTTGTAAATTAACTTATTCATATTCTCCAACTTCAATACGTGTTAATTAGTGAAATTCGTGTCTAAGAGAAATTCGTGTCTAAACCGGAAAAATAAGCATTGGTGTCTTTTCGGCAGAAACTAATTTTTCAAAATTAGATGAATGAAATAATTTATAAAACAAGGATCTTTTAGGTTTTGAAAATGAGATAATATCTATATTATTATTTTCTGTAAATTCATCAAATCCTTTTATTATGTTACTACTTTCAAATACTTTGCACACTATTTTATTTTCACTATATTCTTTTGTTAGTAATTGATTCAGTTTATCAACTTTGTTTTGTTTGTATTGATTATTCTTATTATCAATATGAATACAATGTATTTCCTTATCAAAAGGAGCCATAATTTTAAGCAATTTGTCTAAGGATGAATTGTCTGCCTCGTTAAAATTTGTTGCATACATAACATTAATTTTTTTAATATCCTGA
>CAZREZ010000007.1:0-24162 GCA_964599115.1 uncultured Bacteroidales bacterium | reverse complement strand
ACGGAAATTTCTCTAAACCACATTACTTTGAACTTGAAAAATCAGAAAAATATATTAAATCTGTTGTATTATGACAAGAAAAGAAATAGAAAAGAAGTTGAAAGAAATAATTTTAAATCAAGGTTAGATACGTATGAAAAAAAAATAATCAATTATTAATATGGAAAGTTTAAAAACTATCGTTGAACAGTTATCTAAAATTCTGGAAGCCACTGGGGTTATCATAATCGTTTTAGGTATATTATTTTTTCTTATAAAATTTATAATCAGTTTTCTGAAAAAAGAGTCAGATATCTTCAAATCATTAAAAATGGGTCTTGGAAAATCTATTCTTATAGGATTAGAAGTTTTGATAGCTGCTGATATTATCCATACTGTAATTATAGATCCTACGCTAAATCAAGTGTTTGCCTTAGGAGTAATTGTATTAATAAGAACTTTCCTAAGCTTATCTCTACAAGTTGAATTGGACGGCAGATTTCCCTGGCAGAAAATAATTTAAAATGAAATATTTAAGTCCTTTTTTATTAGCAATTGTAATTTTATTTACTGCTTGCTCAGTTGACAAAAAAAACATAAATTATGTTGATCCTTTTATAGGTACAGGTGGTCATGGTCATACTTATCCCGGTGCCACTTTGCCCTTTGGAATGGTGCAATTAAGTCCTGATACCCGAATCAACAGTTGGGACGGTTGCTCAGGTTACCATTATTCCGATAAAAGCATTCTCGGATTTAGTCATACACATTTAAGCGGAACAGGAGTCGGAGATTATGGCGACATTCGTTTTATGCCTTATGTAGGTAAACTACAATTAAATCCCGGAGCCGCTGATAATCCAAACTCAGGATACCGTTCACGGTTCAGTCATAAAACAGAAAAAGCATCTCCCGGTTATTATGCCGTTACTCTTGAAGATTATGATATTGATGTTGAATTAACAGTTTCGGAACGTGTAGGTTTTCAAAAATATATTTTTCCCAAAACTGATAATGCTCATATTATTGTTGATTTAACTGAAAGCATAACATCCGATAAGATTTTATTTCTTGAATTGGAATTTCTAAGCAACACCGAAATTACCGGAGTTCGCCGCACAGATGGCTGGGCTGATGATCAGTGTATTTATTTCTATGCTGTTTTTTCAAAACCGTTTGAATCTTTTGGAGTAGTGAAAAATGGCAATATTTCAAAAGTTTATCAAAAAGTTTATGGTGAAGATATTAAAGCTTTTGTAAATTATAAAACATCGGAAAATGAAGAAATCCTTGTAAAACTAGGTATTTCGGCTGTAAGTATTGAAGGAGCAAAAAATAATCTTGAAAAAGAAATGCAGGGATGGGATTTTAATAAAACTAAAAATAAAGCTCGTAAAATATGGGAAAAAGCTTTAAACAAAATAAAAGTTGAAGGTGGTACTGACAAACAAAAAACTATTTTTTATACTGCTCTTTATCATAGTTTACTTGTACCTAATTTATTTTCGGATATTGATGGAAAATACAGGGGGCATGACGGAAAAACATATAAAGCAAAAGATTTTGACATGTATACAGTGTTTTCTTTATGGGATACATTCCGGGCCGAACATCCGTTATTTACCATTATTGAAAATAAACGTACAATCCACTTTATCAAATCAATGCTTGATATTTATAAACGCAGCGGATTATTACCGGTTTGGGAACTGGCAGGCAATGAAACCGGCTGTATGATCGGCTATCATTCCGTCCCTGTAATTGTTGACGCATATATAAAAGGAATCCGTGATTTTGATATTAAACTGGCTTTTAATGCCATAAAAAAAAGTGCTGAGCAAAACCATCTTGGTCTTGAGTTTTATAAAAAATCAGGATATATTCCTGCAGACAAGGAAGGAGAGTCAGTATCAAAAACTCTTGAATATGCTTATGATGACTGGTGTATTGCACAAATGTCAAAAAAATTAGGAAAAGATAAAGATTACAGGAAATACATTATACGTGCTCAATATTATAAAAATTTGTTTGACGATTCAACCGGATTTTTTCGCGGAAAAAGAAATGAAACTTTTGTTACACCATTTGACCCTGCTGAAGTCAACTTTATGCTAACTGAGGCAAATACATGGCAATACAATTTTTTTGTCCCGCAGGATATTCAGGGAATGATTGATTTATTTGGCGGTAATGAACAATTTGTAAAAAAGTTGGATGAAATGTTCTATGCCGAAACCAAGCTTTCAGGAAGGCACCAATCGGATATTACAGGATTGATCGGGCAATATGCACATGGAAACGAGCCGAGTCATCATATAGCTTATTTATATGATTATGCCGGTCAGCCATGGAAAACGCAAAAACTCGTCAGGAAAATCATGGATGATTTATACTCGGATAAACCTGACGGGCTTTGCGGAAATGAAGATTGCGGACAAATGTCTGCCTGGTATGTTTTGAGTGCAATGGGTTTTTATCCGGTAACACCCGGTAATAACATCTATGCAATCGGCAGCCCGGTTTTTGAAAAAGTAACGATTAATTTAGAGAATGGAAATAAATTTATAATTAAGGCAAATAATGTTTCAGATAAAAACTTTTATATCCAGTCTGCAAGTTTAAATGGAAAATCCTATAATAAATCATACATAAAACATTCCGATATAATGAAAGGCGGGAAACTTGTTTTTGAAATGGGATATGAACCAAATAAAAGCCGGTGCACAAGAAAAGAAAATGTGCCTGTTTCAGATATCAATGATTTTTCAATAACTCCAGTTCCTTATTTTATTGCTGATTCAAAAACGTTTACAAAAACTACCGAAGTCAAATTAAATTGCATTCTTAAAGATGCAAAAATTTATTATACTCTTGACGGAAGCAAACCGGATATAAATTCCAAAGAATATACAAAGCCGTTAAAATTTAACAAAACAACAACTATTAAAACTTTTGCAGTTGCTAACGGATTGCTTCCAAGTAAAAAAGTTACTGCTGAATTCATGAAAATCCCGGAAGGAAGAAGTATCAAAATCAACAATCCATACAGCCCGCAATACACAGGTGGCGGTGATATTGCTTTGATTGACTTTATAAGAGGAAGTAATAATTTTCGCATAGGCGATTGGCAGGGTTACTATGGTGTTGACCTT
Source organism: uncultured Bacteroidales bacterium (assembly GCA_964599115.1). GTDB lineage: Bacteria > Bacteroidota > Bacteroidia > Bacteroidales > JADFUO01 > JADFUO01. The sequence goes on along the minus strand of CAZREZ010000007.1, from coordinate 21,031 downwards.
GACGTAGTAATTGACCTAGGCAAAATTCAAAAGATCAATCAAATCTCAACCGGTTTCTTACAGGACCAAAATTCATGGATTTTTATGCCCACTAAAGTTGATTATAAAATTTCAACAGATGGAAAATATTTTAATGCTGTTGGTTCTGTTTTTAATGATATTCCCGAAAATAATAATGTAGCAATCATTAAGGATTTTACATTAAAAAACATCAATAAAAAAACAAGGTATATCAATGTTCTTGCAAAAAATATTGGTGTTTGCCCCGACTGGCACAAAGGTGTAGGAGAAAAAGTCTGGATATTTGCGGATGAGATTGTGGTGGAGTAGGATTTATTGTAAATTAGCAGACAACTAAATAATTAAAACAAAAAGAACTTTCAACAGCTTAGGTAAGTCAGCAACAAAATAAATAAAAAATGAAAAAGGAAATAGTAAAACATCTTACCGAAGATTTTGAATCTCATGCCAATCAAACTGAGAATGGTATAGAATTTTGGTTAGCCAGGGATTTACAACACTTACTTGGCTATACCGAATGGCGTAACTTTTTAAAGATAATAAACAAAGCCAAAACATCTTGCGAAACTACAGTTCATATAGTTTTTGACCATTTTGTTGACATCAACAAAATGGTCAAAATTGGCTCAGGGACCGAACGCGAAATTAACGATATTATGCTCACTCGTTTTGCTTGCTATCTGATAGCTCAAAACGGAGACCCTAAAAAAGAACAAATTGCTTTTGCACAAAACTATTTTGCTGTCCAAACAAGAAAATTCGAGATAATTGAACAACGCATAAAAAACTGGGAGCGTTTAAATGCTCGCTATAAACTTTCATTATCAGAAAAAGAACTTTCAGAATTAATTTATGAACGAACCGGAAATGACAGGGATTTTGGCATTATTCGCAGTAAAGGCGATCAGGCATTATTTGGATATTCAACAAGCCAGATGAAGAAAAAACTTAATATAAAACAAAATCGTCCACTCGCTGATTTTTTACCTACAATTACTATAAAAGCTAAAGACTTTGCTACGGAAATTACCATTTTTAATATAAATGATAAGGATATAAAATCTGGACAGCAAATTTCGTGGGAACACATCAGAAATAATTAAAGGTGTGAGAAAGCTATTACTTGAACGTGGAATAAAACCTGAAGAACTACCACCGGAAGAAGATGTAAAGAAATTGGAACGCAGGGTAAAATCTGAAGATAAAAAGTTTGTTAAAAATCCCGACAAGTTGAAAATTAAAGAAAATTAAAACAATCTCATGAAGTTCATAGGTGATTTTCATATTCATTCGCATTTTTCTATTGCTACAAGCAAAGAGTTGAAGCCTGAATTTTTGGAGTACTGGGCAAAAATTAAGGGGATTAAAATTATCGGGACAGGTGATTTTACGCATCCGGGTTGGACCGATGAACTGAAGAAAAAATTAGAACCTGCGGAAACGGGACTTTTTAAATTAAAAAATGAGTTCAGGAAAAAAATTGATTTTGCTGCTGAAAATGATGTACGGTTTGTCCTGACAAGCGAAATAAGCAACATTTATAAAAAGAACGGAAAGGTCAGGAAAATCCATAATGTAATTTTTGCTCCCAATTTTGAAGTTGTTGATAAAATTCAGCAAAAGCTTTCAGGACTTGGATTTAATATAACTTCAGATGGCAGACCGATTTTAGGGTTAGATTCAAAGAATTTACTGGAATTATGTTTGGATTGCTCTGAGGAAATATTTTTTGTTCCTGCCCACATCTGGACTCCATGGTTCTCTGTCTTAGGTTCAAAATCAGGTTTTGATAATATTGAAGAATGTTTTGAAGATTTGTCGCACCACATTACTGCTGTTGAGATGGGTTTGTCAACCGACCCGCCTATGAACTGGATGTGTAGCTTTCTGGATAAATATACATTAACAGCAAACTCCGATGCTCACTCGCCTGAAAAGCTTGGAAGAAACGCCAACCTTTTTGATACGGAAATTTCGTATTTTTCAATTATTAATGCAATGAAAACCGGTGATCCAAAGCAGTTTTTGGGTACTATTAACTTTTTCCCGCAAGAAGGAAAATATCATTTCGACGGTCACAGGAAATGCAGTATTTGCTGGAACCCTCTGGAATCTATTATTCATGATGATGTTTGTCCGGTATGTAACAAAAAAATCACTGTCGGAGTAATGAACCGGATAGCCCAGTTAGCGGATAGGGATAATGTACTTGAACGAAAAAATCGTCATCCGTTTTATTCATTAATCCCATTAAAAGAATTATTATCTGAAATAGAAGGTGTAGGACCCAATTCAAAAAAAATTAACCAGGCTTATTTGAATTTAATACCAAGAGCAGGGTCCGAACTTAATCTTTTAATGGAAGTGGACATCGAAGATATTAAAATTTTTGGTGGAGAAAAACTGGCTGAATCTATTAGACGGATGCGAAACAGAGAGGTTTATATAAAGGAGGGTTTTGACGGAGAATTCGGAAAAATTACTGTTTTCAGAGCTGGAGAAAGTAAAATTTTTACAACACAAGAACTGCTTTTTGAAGACACAAAAGAGACTTATAAAAATCAGCCCAGACCTCTTGTCAGCTTTGATCTGTCTGCATTCAGGAAATTGAAAAGCAGTAAACCCGAAAAAAGTGAACCTCAACAACAAATATCAGTACCTGACCTTTTTACTCAACCGGATATAATATTTGAAAATCTTAATCCAGAACAATATAAAGCCGTTGAACATTTTAATGGTCCGGCATTGATACTCGCAGGTCCGGGAACAGGAAAAACACGTGTTCTGACCACAAGAATTGCAAACCTAATTCTTAATAAAGGTGTTAATCCTGAAAATATCCTGGCAGTAACTTTTACTAACAAAGCTGCCGATGAGATGAAGGAACGCCTTACGGGTTTTTTTGAAGATAAATCTGTAATTAAAAAAATACATGTCTCTACATTTCATGCTTTCGGAGTTTCGGTGTTAAAGCAGCATTTCGGCAAAACAGGGAGAAAACAAAACTTTTCAATTATCAATGAAGAAGATAAAAAACAAATACTTCAAAAGATTGGGATTGAAAAATCCGAAGTAAATAAATTTTCTGAAAATATTACTGAACAAAAGCAAAGTCTTCAACCGGCAGATAAGATAGAGGATGAGATTTTTGCTTCTGTTTTTAGGAAATATGAAGATTTTTTGATTGAACTGAATTCATTTGATTTTGATGACCTTGTTTGTGAGACGGTGAAATTGCTTAAAGAACATCCTGATATACTTTCCTGGTATCAAAATAAATTTAATTGGCTTCTGATTGACGAATACCAGGATGTAAATTTTGCCCAATACGAAATGGTCAGATCTTTAATGCCGAATCCCGGCTCAAATTTGTTTGTCATCGGCGATCCCAATCAGGCAATTTATGGTTTCCGCGGTGCTGATGTTCAATTCATTCGCAGGTTTGAAAAAGATTATCCCGAAGCAACAACTTATGAATTGAAAAAAAGCTATCGTTGCACAGATTCAATTTTAAAAGCATCAGGCAATGTGTTGGCACAAAAAAACAATTTCCTTGAAAGCATTCAAAAAGGAGTAAAAATTAAGATTTCTGAAAATGCTACTGAAAAAAGCGAAGCAGAATTTGTAGCCCGAACCATTGAACAAATGATCGGTGGGGTAGGATTTTTTTCATTAGACAGTAAAGTTGTTGAAGATGATTCTTATGAAGATATTGAAAGCTTGTCGGATTTTGTTATCCTTTGCAGAATTTCCCGGCAAATGAAAACCATTGAAAAAGCATTGAACGACCATAAAATTCCATATCAAAAAATCGGACAGGATCCTTTCTACAAGACGGAACCTGTTAAATCACTTGTTGACCTGTTAAAGCTCTCGCTTAATCCGGATAATTCTCTGTTGAAAGAGAGGTTATTAAAAAATAAAATAATTAGCGAAGAGGAAATCCTGAGTCTTCCTGAAAAATTGCATTCAAAAAACCTGAATGAAAAAATTGACATACTTATCAACAAATATTTCCTGAAAAAAAATGACAGAATAAATAATTCTCTTAAGATTCTAAAGGAAATGGCATCCGGATTTATAAATGCTGAACAGTTTATAAATCATCTTTCTCTCGGAACAGGTATTGATGTTTGGAAACCAGGCATTGAAGCGGTAAACTTTATGACACTCCATAGTGTAAAAGGACTGGAATTTAATTGTGTTTTTATTGTGGGCTGTGAAGATGGATTGCTACCGTATTCCTTATTTGAAGATAAAAAATCGGATATTGATGAAGAACGCAGACTGCTGTATGTAGGCATGACCCGTGCAAAAAAATACCTTTACCTGACACATGCAGGCAAGCGCTTTTTAATGGGAAAGGAATACCAGTTGCCACGAAGTCATTTTCTTGATAAAATAGAAAAAGAACTTATTGAAACACAAAAACAGGAATATAAACGAAAAGATAAAAAGAGGGATGATCAGTTGGAGTTGTTTTGAAAATGAGTTGGCAGTTACCAGTCGGCAGTCAGCAGTCGGCAGTCTGAAATGTGACTATGACTAAATGGAACCTGTCTATAAAGTCAAACAAATTTTGAATTAAAGCACCAAAACTTGTCCGTATGGATGTTCAAAATAGCTTTGAATATTGAGATTTCGGTCATTGAGATTTATTTGTATTTTGGTGCTTGTAATTTGTTATTTTTTTTTAAAGTTCTAAATGCTTAGTTTATAGACAGATACTAAATAAGGTTGATTTTTTTAAGTGTATACTTTGTCTTTATAATTGCAAAGTGCTAAGCAGGTTTAAAATTTGATACAGATTATCAGAGTTACAGAATTATGACGGGGAGCGAACAACACGAAACCCGAAAAAGTCGTTGCGGTAGCCGGGATCGTAGCCGTAGCGCGCAGAACAACGCAGACCGTGATCGTTGAGGATCCACGAGCCGCCGCGAAGCGAACGGTTTCTTTTAAATTTTTCATATTCATTTTCCATCCATTCCCAAATATTACCAGCCATATCATTCAAACCTTCAGGAGTAGCTCCTTTGGGATATGCGGTAACAGGTGTTGTTTTTCCAATATTATCATCGTAATTTGCAAATTCAGATAAATTTTTACTTTCATTTCCCCATGGGAATTCGCGTACACCACCACCTGCAGACCACTCCCATTCAATTTCGTTCGGCAATCGGTATAAGTTACTGATTTTCTTTTCTCCCATTTTTTCATTTTCATTTTTTAGTTCAAGCATTGAAAGCCAAAAACAGTAAGCACGTGCATCATACCAGCTAACACCTATAACAGGCTGGTCATCGGCTTTGAATTTTTTATCTTCGCCATAGCGGGAACGGAGTATTTCGTGCCATTTATTAAAATCTCCACTAAGATATTTTACATAATTGTCTGTTTTACTTGCAAATTCCAATAAATTTATTGAGAATTCCTTAACGGGCAGAATGCTGTTTTCTTTTTCGGTTTTTTCTTCAAGGTACGAAATAAACTTTCTGTACCGTAAATTAGTTACAGGGTATTTGGCAAAGTAAATATCAGGTACACTTTCATTTTTCATTGATACAGAATATTTAAAATCTCCACCTGGTATCAGTATATATTCCGCGTTGTTTTCAAATGTATTATAAAAACTTTTTTGATTTTTCTCCGGTTTTATTAACTGTTCCTTAATTGCAATATAAAAAGCGTATTTCGATTCACGAATAACCTCTTTCGCGTATCTAATATTTTCTGTGTCACTGTTTTGGCTATTAATAAAATCCTTTAAGGCTTCATAAGATTCACTTTTATTGATTGCTTTCAAGCAGTCAATAATGTATCTTCTTTTAACTTTACTAATTTTTTTATCATTCAAATAACTGACCAAACCATCAATTTTTGTTTGTGGCGCTTCATTAATTACTGTTCTAAGCAAATCAGCCTGGTCTTGTGAAAAATTTTCAATTGTTTCGGAAAAAAACAAAAGTTTCATAAATTCATCGAAAATCTCATGATCAGCTTTACTAACGAAAAACCTAATGGTTTCAGTCCACCAGTCTTTGCCAAAATTATCAATAAGTACTTTCATCCGGTTAAGTTTGTGCCATTCTTTATTCAATTGTATTCCTGCTAAATATTCACGAAAAGATTTATGTTGAAAAATATAATCGTCTTTTCCGTAATCGGCAATAATTCCGGCTCTATCCCGCAAATTAACACAGTATTTAATTTCATTCGGGGGTTCATCAAGTGTTTTTAAGTGCTTATGAATTTCTTTGTGCATTCTATCTTTATCTATTTGGTCCTTCCGTATTTCTTCCTGTATAGTTAAAGAAACCGGCTGCAAAACCATTAACGATTTTTCAGCAGGAAGAATAGGTTTCAGTTCCTTATGAGTATCACGGAAATCAAGAAGATATTTTAGTGAAGATTCATAAAGTTGTGTTCTGCTTTGCGGTAAATAATCTCTTTCTTTTAAAATAATTGCCATAATCTGCAAAATCATAGGTACTTTAGCAAGATCCTGTACACTTTTATTTTCGGGTTTCTGTAAAAAATCTATTACTTTCTGTGCTTTTTTTATTCCTTGTTGTTCTTTTTTTCTTTTCAAACTATCATCACAGTTATTAATATTTTTCACCTCACGAAGAAAAGCAGCAACAAACCATTTATTAAGAAAATCCTCTTGTTGTTCGGTTGTAAAATCTTTCACATCCGCCCTGAAATGATCGAATGTTAGCTCTATCCCATCAAGCTTACGATAGCCCGTCCATCTGGAAGATACTATAAATCTTGTATGCTTAAGTCCTATCGCAGTATTATCAATCCATTTACAAATAAGTTTTCGTTCATCTACCTCACTAATTTCGTCTAAACCATCAAGGAGTACTAACGTTTTTCGATTATGTAACCAGTCATCAAAAACTTCCGCCTTGATATTCAAATGGAATTTTTTCGACCACTTAGAAAGATTTTCAGGCAATGAGGCATTAATATTTTTTGGTTCTAATTCCCTTAACGGAAAAAAAATAGGTAATACAGGTTCCTTAAAACCTAATTTTTTATATTCCCCATTAAGCAGGCAAATAGTATAATACTTAAGCAGAGTTGTTTTACCCGAACCCGGATCACCGATAAGTAAAAGCATACGGTATTCGTTCAATGCAATTTTCGTTAACTCTTCAGGGCTTAGATCATCATATTGATCAATTTTAAAGTCTCTTCTCCTTGAAATATTCAATTTTTCAGTATCAAATTTATCTTCAGTTAGTGAAGTTGTTGATAATTTTAATGAAACAAATGCATCTATCAAATTCACAGGTAAGGTATCAATATCAGGGGAACCCAATATTCTTATTTTTCCTAATTCTTCTTTAAGTATCCTTCTATATTCCTTTTCATCATTTGTATATTTTTCCTTTTCATCTATTGCCTTCAGTTCTCTTTGCTTTTTAAACCTTCCTTCTTCATTTGCTTCGGCTGTTTTCTTTTGAATTTCAGCTAATTCTTTTTCATTTTCCATTTTATATTTGGTTTCTTCTTCCATTCTGATACGCTCACTTATTTTTTTATCTTTTCTCCATCTTATATATTGAAAAAGAAAAAGAACAAACATTATAAAAGCAATTATCCATGGTATTGTTTGTTGCCAGTCAAAATCATTTTTGTTTTTTTTGATATTTTCTTTTTGTACTAAATTTTGATTTATTGTACTATCTGTATTGTCAATAACAGGACTTGAATTTTCTTTAGTTTGCTTTAAAGCCGTATTATTGATTTTACTTGTATCCTGTGCTGTTAGCGTAATAATTGATAAAAAAAGAAAAAGCAGGAAGAAATATAATTTTTTCATAATTGGTTTGTTTTAACTTTAGCAAATTTAAACAAATTAAAACAGTATCTAAAATTGTCATATGAAAATTTTTAAACAGATAAAAACTATTATATTTGTGTTTATTAATGTCTATGGAAGATGTTCCTTATTAATACCTTTCAAAAGAAGTTGTAATATGAAATGTAGTAATAGTAAAATATTAAGGTAAATGGATTATGGTAAAGATGCCTGTATAGTCTTAAGCCAAAAGGTAAAGTTTTTCACATAACCATTACCCCATTACCACACAGGCTTCATAACCTTTACCATTACCTGTTAACCACAGTTAAATTTGTTTTAACAGTAAACAAGTATATTGAACATCTGCGAAAGTTTAATTATTCAACTCTTAAAATCCAATTTATTTAAAAAACATCAGGGTTTATGACCAATCCGTATCCCAAGTATCTTAAATCAGCCAAAAACGGTAAACTAAAAGAAAAAAAGCAGGAAGCTTTTGAAAGATTAGTTAATTGTACTTTATGTCCCCGTAATTGCAAAGTTAACCGTTTGGAAGGCGAAACAGGCGTTTGCAAAACAGGAGTTAAAGCATGGATTTCAAGCTATAGTCCTCATTTTGGTGAGGAAGCCCCGCTTGTGGGCAATCATGGTTCTGGGACAATATTTTTTACTCATTGTAACCTTTTGTGCAATTTTTGCCAGAATTACGATATAAGTCATGAAGGCAACGGTGTGGAGGTATCCGATGCTCAACTGGCTACATTTATGCTCCAACTGCAAAAAATGGGGTGCCAAAATATTAATTTTGTAACTCCCTCGCATGTAATTCCCCAGATTCTTTCCGCACTTGAAATTGCTGTTGAAGACGGCTTATCAGTTCCTTTGATTTATAATACCAGTGCTTACGATTCGGTTGAATCACTTAAATTGCTTTATGGTGTTATTGATATTTATATGCCTGATTTTAAATTCTGGAATTCTGAAATATCACAAAAAACATGCAAGGCAAAAAACTATCCCGAAAAAGCAAAAGAATCCATAAAAGAAATGCACAGGCAGGTCGGCGATTTGATAATTGACCAAAACGGGATTGCCAAACAGGGACTTCTGCTTAGACATCTTGTTTTACCTCATGACCTTGCAAATACCCGTAAAATCATGAGATTTATTTATCAGGAAATATCACCAAATACATACGTAAACATAATGCCGCAGTACAGACCCTGTGGAACAGCTTTCGAAATATTTGAACTTTCCTCTCCCCTATCACAAAATGACTACAAGATTGCTTTACAAGCCGCAAAGGAAGAAGGCATTATTCGTCTTGATTGATGTTTTGATTTATAAAGTAATTTTTTTATCTAAATCCTTTCTAAATAAGATAAATTAAATATTAATTAAGATTAATTTAAACTCAGATTTGATTTAATTTATTAATTTTGTGCTTCAAATTTAATAATCACGTAATTACTTAATATTTAAGGTTTTTTAAATTATATAATCATGGAAAAAAAGAAGAAATTTATTACTTGCGAAGGAAACTGGGCAACTTCCCACATCGCATACATGTTCAGTGAAGTTGCATGTATATATCCTATCACCCCTTCCTCCGACATGGCAGAGTATATTGACCAATGGGCTGCCAATGGCAGGAAAAATATTTTCGGAGAAATTGTTGAAGTTAAGGAGATGCAATCGGAAGGCGGTGCTTCAGGAGCTGTTCATGGTTCGCTGCAGGCTGGTGCATTATCAAGTACATTCACTGCCTCGCAAGGTTTATTGTTAATGATACCGAACATGTATAAAATATCAGGTGAATTATTACCGGCAGTGTTTCACGTGAGTGCAAGGAGCTTATCTGCTCAGGCGCTTTCAATTTTCGGTGACCATAGCGATGTAATGAGCGTTCGTCAGGCTGGCTTTGCTATGCTTGCTACCGGTGGCGCTCAGGAAATTATGGATATTGCCGGAGTAGCTCATCTTGCGGCAATCAAATCAAGGATTCCTTTTATTCATTTTTTTGATGGTTTCAGAACATCACACGAAATACAGAAAGTTGAAGAAATGCAAATGGAAGACCTTGAAAAATTAGTTGATTATGAAGCTTTGCAAAAATTCAGGGATAATGCTCTGAATCCTGAACATCCCGTTACAAGAGGCACTGCACAGAACCCTGATATTTATTTTCAGGCAAGAGAATCAGCAGACAGATTTTATGACCCTGTTCCTGACATGGTTGAAGATTATATGCAGGAAATAAAAAAAATTACCGGCAGGGAATATCATCCATTTAATTATTACGGAGCTGAAGATGCCGAACATATTTTAATTGCAATGGGTTCTGTTACAAGCACCATTAAAGAAGTTGTTGATTATTTAATAGCTAAAGGTGAAAAAGTTGGCTTGATTACAGTTCATTTATACAGACCATTTTCAGAAAAATATTTTTTTAAAGCTTTTCCAGAAACAGTAAAAAGAATTGCTGTACTTGACAGAACAAAAGAAATTGGTGCAACCGGCGAGCCCTTGTATCTTGACGTCAGAGACCTTTTCTTTGGAAAAGAAAATGCCCCGTTAATTGTAGGCGGAAGATACGGCTTAAGCTCAAAAGATACAACACCTGCTCATATTTTATCGGTTTTTGAAAATCTTAAGCAAGCCGCGCCTAAAAATCGTTTTACAATCAGTATTGTTGATGATGTTAAACACACCTCATTGCCAATGCTACCCGAGATAAGCATTGCGCCAAAAGGTACATTTGAAGCAAAATTTTTCGGTCTTGGTGCTGATGGTACTGTTGGTGCAAATAAAAATTCCATCAAAATCATCGGTGGTTCTACTAATAAATATGCTCAGGCTTATTTTGCCTATGATTCAAAAAAATCAGGTGGTATTACAGTTTCTCATTTAAGATTCGGTGATAATCCTATACAATCAACCTATCTCGTCGGCACACCCGACTTTGTTGCCTGCCATGTGCCTGCATATCTGAATAAATATAATATGCTTAAGGGACTTAAAAAAGGCGGGGTATTTCTGTTAAACAGCATCTGGGATGTTGAAGAAACAAAGAAAAGAATACCTGATTATATGAAGAAATATATGGCAGAGAACAACATAAGCTTTTATATTATCAATGCTACAAAAATTGCTGAGGAAATCGGCCTGGGAAATCGCACAAATACAATCATGCAATCAGCATTCTTTAAAGTTTCCGGTGTAATTCCTTATAAATTGGCTGTTAAGGAAATGAAAGCTGCAATTGTTAAGAGTTATAGCAAAAAAGGAGAAAATGTTGTAAACATGAATTTTGCAGCAGTTGATAAAGGCGGAGAAGTTATAAAAGTTGCAATCCCTTCGGAATGGGAAAATATTGAAATAAAATTAGACATACCGGAACCAAAGGAAAAGACTACTGACGATTTCATTAAAAATATTTTTGAACCTATAAATATGCTTCAGGGTGATTCTATTCCAGTAAGTGCATTTACAGGCAGGGAAGACGGAACATTCCCTTCAGGAACCACTGCTTTGGAAAAACGTGGTGTTGCAATTAATGTTCCTGAATGGATTCCTGAAAATTGTATTCAGTGTAATCAATGTGCTTATGTTTGCCCGCACGCTGCAATAAGACCCTTCCTGTTGGAAAAAAATGAAATGAGAAACCTCCCTGAAGGTACATTAACTTTAGAAGCTATTCCAAAAAAAATATTTGAAGGACTTCAATTCAGAATACAAGTTAGTACGCTTGATTGCACAGGTTGTGGCAATTGCGTTGAAGTTTGTCCTTCAAAAGAAAAATCTCTTATTATGAAAGCGCTCGGAACACAAGAGAAAGAAATTGATAACTGGAATTATATGGTTAATAATGTTACTTATAAAGACGACATTGTTCCAAAAGCTAAATCAGTAAAAAACAGCCAGTTTGCACAACCGTTGTTTGAGTTTTCTGGTGCATGCGCCGGATGCGGTGAAACTGCTTATGTTAAATTAATCACCCAATTATTTGGCGAGAGGATGATGGTTGCAAATGCTACTGGTTGTTCTTCCATCTGGGGTGGTTCGGCTCCTGCAATTCCATATTGCCCGAACAAGAAAGACGGACACGGTCCGGCATGGGCAAGTTCTTTATTTGAAGACAATGCCGAATATGGCTATGGTATGCTAGCAGGTGTTAATAAAATGAGAGAAAGGATTGCTGACCGCATGTCAAAAGCCAACGGAAATTTCTCTGCTGAAACCAAAGTATTATTTAATGAATGGATTGAAGGAAAAGATAATGCAGAAAAATCTGCTGAGGTTTCTAAAAAACTTATTCCATTATTAGAAAAGGAAACCGACCCGGTAGCAAAAGAAATTTTAAACCTGAAACAATACCTGGTTAAAAAGTCGGTATGGGTATTTGGCGGTGACGGATGGGCTTATGATATCGGCTATGGAGGTTTAGACCATGTGATTGCCTCAGGCGAAGATATTAACATTTTAGTTCTTGATACCGAAGTTTATTCAAATACCGGCGGTCAGGCATCAAAAGCAACCCCTGTAGGTGCTGTTGCCAAATTTGCTGCATCAGGTAAGAAGATACGAAAAAAAGACCTTGGTGCAATGGCAATTGTTTACGGTTATGTTTATGTTGCTCAGGTTGCAATGGGTGCAAGCCAGTCACAATACCTTAAAGCAATAAGAGAAGCAGAAGCATATCCCGGACCATCATTGATAATTGCTTATGCTCCGTGTATTAATCACGGCTTAAAAGCAGGTATGAGTAAAACACAGGAAGAAGAAAAAAGAGCTGTAGAAGCAGGTTACTGGAATCTTTACAGATTTAATCCATTACTTGAAGAAGAAGGGAAAAATCCGTTTATTCTCGATTCTAAAGAACCGGATTGGGATAAGTTCCAGGATTTCCTTGACGGAGAAGTAAGATACACTTCTTTAAAGAAAACATTCCCTGAAGAAGCTGTAAGATTGGATGCTCTTGCCAAAAAGAATGCCCAGTGGAGATATAACAGTTATAAAAGACTTTCTGAAATAGATTATTCCGAAAAGTAAAATTATATATGAATTTTATTATTATTAAAGCCGGATCCTGTTTGGATCCGGTTTTTTTCTTATATATTATTTTATAGTCCGGTTTAAAAAATCTCTATAAATCTCTTATAAACAAGATACTATAATCTTTCAATCTTTCAAACATCTAACTACATGACCTGTAGATTTCTCTCTTTTACTGCGAATAATTCCGTTTGAATCTCTATCTAAAGCCCGGTACCATGCTTCATTTTTATCAAATTCATCTTTGCACCAGAAATAACTGTAAACGAAAGTCAAGGTAGTACTTCCGTCCTCAAATGCATAACCTGTCATTTCGCCATTAAATCCTGATCTGCCATCAGGTTTTAATTTCTTACCAACAAATCCTGAATATCTTCCAAATTCTTTTCATTGCTTTATTTATTTAAGTATTAGACATGACGCTATAATAAGTTTGACTGTCAAAATTAATAAATAAAAAATATTAAAACAATAAAGTAATATTCGTATATTGCCTGCGATAATTCTAATTAACCATGAAAAAAATCTTAATATACCTGATCACATTATGCATTTTATCAACAGCATTTTTAAGTTGTGATGTAAAATTAAAATATAATGTTGATATAAATAAAGATTCAATAGATATAGATAATGAAAAGCTTTTAATGGCTACTCTGTTCCATCAAAAAGCAGCCGAATACAGGGCGCTTTCATATCAGGCATATAACATTGCAAGACATATACTTGACAATGAATTAAAAAAAATGTCACTAAATAAAAAACTTGCTGTAATTGTTGATGTTGATGAAACGGTTTTGGATAACAGTCCGTTTCAGGCAAAGATTATTTTAGAAAAAATACAATATCCTGAATACTGGGATGAATGGTGCGAACTAGCACAAGCAAAAGCTTTACAAGGGGCAGTTGAATTTTTGAATTATGCAAAATCAAAAGGTGTAGAAGTATTTTATGTTACTAACCGCAAAGAAAATTTAAAAGAAAAAACTATTAAAAATCTTAAAGAAAAAGGGTTTCCTTATGCAGATATTGAACATCTTTACATGAGAAAAAACGAATCGGGAAAAGAAAAAAGAAGACAGGCTATTGCTGCAAACTATCATATCGTATTATTTATAGGCGATAATCTTAGTGATTTTTCTTATGTTTTTGATAAAAAATCAATTGAAGAACGTTTTTTCCTTACCGATAGTTTAAAAAATAAATTTGGAAAACGATTTATTATACTTCCGAATTCAATGTATGGTGCCTGGTATGATGCCCTTTTTGATTATAATTATAACCTGACTCACGAAGAAAAAAATAAAATGTTTTATGAAAAGCTTGAAGGATTTTAATAGTTATTGATTTACAGATTATGAGAAATTTGCTTTTGGGAATCTTATAATATATATTTGAAAAATAATTATTAATTAAAAAATATTATTATGAAAACAAAATTTGTATTAATTGCAATTGTAGTATTGTTTTTTATCGGTTTTTCTGCAAGTTCTCAAACCCTGAAGCCGGTTATAAAATTTGAAGAAAATCCGATAACTCACAACATGCACATTACATCCGATGGTGAATATTATTATACCTGTAATGGAGGCAAATCTGAAAACGGAAAAATCTCAAAATATAGTTTAAGGGGTAATCTCGTAAAAGATTTTACTATTGAGCTTGATATGCGAAGCATTATGTATAATAAAAAAGATGGTTTTTTCTATGTAAATTGTTATGATAAAAACATTTACAAAATTACTGACCTTGAAAACGGGGTATATCAATTGGTATTCATCAATCTTTATGATAATGATCAGGCTTGCCTGGCAATGAGCCCCAATGGAAAATTGTTATATTATTTTTCAGCAGGTATTTTAAAGATTTTTGATTTTAAAGATGGCACGATGAAAAACGAATTAAGTGAATTAAGCTATGGCGAAGGAATACTTGGAGGCGAAACAGCCGTTGCAGTTGATAATAAACATATTTATACATGGAATGCCGAACAACAGGTTATTTATGTTTATAACAAAAAAGGCAAGTTGATAAATGATTTCAAAATTAAAGATGGTGATTATGGTTTCTCATTATCTTATGCCAATGGATTAATATTTGTAAGCACTGATGGCAATTATGATACAGGCGAGTTGTATGGTTATGATTTGAAATAAATTTATTGGATCTAAAAGGGACATTCTTAACAAACTTCAATTTTATATTTGCCGGATGAATTACCAGCAAACCCTTGATTATATATACAGTCGCTTACCAATGTTTCAACGTATTGGTGCTGCTGCATATAAAGCCAATCTAAATAATACAATTGCTTTATGCAATCTTATTAACAACCCTCAGAACAATTTCAAATCAATTCACATTGCCGGAACCAACGGTAAAGGTTCAACTGCTCATTTAATTGCTTCTATACTTCAAAGCTCCGGATTAAAAGTCGGGCTTTATACCTCACCTCATCTAAAGGATTTCAGGGAAAGAATTAGAATTAACGGAGATAAAGTACCTGAAGATTATGTTTGTTCTTTTATTGAAAAATATAAATCAGGTTTTGAAAAGATAAAACCCTCATTTTTTGAAATTACCGTTGTTATGGCATTTGATTATTTTTTTGATGAAAATGTTGACATTGCTGTAATTGAAGTTGGTATGGGCGGCAGACTGGATTCAACAAATATTATTAAACCTGAACTTTCAATCATTACAAATATCGGATTTGACCATACTCAGTTTTTAGGCGAAAGTATTGAAAAAATTGCAAAAGAAAAAGCTGCTATAATCAAACCCGAAACTCCTATAGTTATTGGTGAAACTCAGGATGCTATAAAAAATATCTTTCTAAAAAAAGCCAAATCGGAAAATGCCCCGATAATTTTTGCAGATGAACATTTTGAACTTAATAAAATTGAAACTACTGATAAAACTTTAAATACATTTGATATCTGGAAAGACAACCGTCTTTATATTGAAAAAATAAATATTCCATTACTGGGCAATTACCAAACAAAAAATCTTATTACTGCCTTGCAGGCATTGGATTTATTGAAGAATGATTTTAAAATTGATGAACAAACGATTCGTTATGGCATTGCCGATGTTATCACAAACACAGGTATTATTGGACGCTGGCAGGTTTTAAACCATAATCCGCTCACAATCTGCGATACTGCTCACAATATTGACGGCATTCGATGTGTACTTGAACAAATTAAAAATACATATTTCAATAAGCTTCATTTTGTTCTTGGTATGGTAAATGATAAAAATATTGATCCAATTCTTCAATTATTGCCGAAAGAAACAAAATATTACTTCTGTAAAGCTGATATTCCACGCGGATTAGACCAGGAAATATTAAGAGATAAGGCAGAAATCTTCGGACTTAAAGGAGAAGCATATAATTCGGTTCGTGATGCTTATAATACAGCTACGAACAATGCCGGAATGAATGATATGGTTTTCATTGGCGGAAGTACTTTTGTAGTTGCTGAAGTGATTTAAAATTTTAAAGGGCAAAATGGATTTTGATAATTTCTTAATTAGGTTGAAAATTAAAGATAACTGCGGTGGAAATTTATAAACAAGTGGCAGCAACAGTGGCAGCGGTAGTAGCAGTGGCAGAATGATTTTTCCTGCTACTGCAACTTATAAATTTTTAGGATAAGTGACTATTTAGTGTCAGTCCATAAAGTCAAATAAATTATGAATTAAAGCACCAAATAATAAAAAACAAATAACAAATAAATTCCAAATATCAATGACCAAATGTTCAAAACAGCTTTGAAATTGTTTTGGTCATTGAATTTTGAAAATTGGAATTTATTTGATATTTGGTGCTTGTCATTTGTTATTTTTAATATTTATTTAAACTAACGGACTTTATAGACCGACACTATTTAATCTTTACCAACTTCACATTCTCAACAGAATTATTATTGATTATTAACTTTAGTAAATAATTCCCTGCCGGTAATTTCCTCCCATAATCATCAGTCCCATCCCAGTATAATTTACCACTTCCGGGCAGTTGCCGAACATCCATAAGTATGCTTACTTTCCTGCCGTTAATTTCATAAACTTCTATTTTTACATGCCCGCTTTCTTTTGTGATATAACTTATGTATGTGCCGTAATTGAAGGGATTGGGAGCGACTTTAAGCTGGGGCTGTGGTTTTTTTTGTGGTAGTTCCGGTAAACCGACAAAAATATATTCATAAGCACCCATATCAATTCCACCACCGCTTATGCGTGGGTTGCCTGCTAAATCGGTTTCCGGAAGTTCTATCCCCGGCGGTAGATTTAGGGTGCCGGCATCTATGCAAGGAGAAGCTGCTGTTAGGGCGTAATGATAAAATCCTGCTGTATCCCATAATGGATCGGTATCTATGTTAGTGGGGTCATAATAAACATTGTTATAAGATGAGTATAGTCTGATACCTTCTTCTCCTCCTTCAATCAGGGAGTTATAAATATTTAGGTCTGAATCTCCATACTCATTTGAATACATATATAGTTCCGCCGGATAGTTATTATACAGTATTGAATTATAAATATTTAATGTTGAATTGGTATGAATACCTATAGAAGCCCCCTGGCTGAAGAATGAACTATTATCACCAAAGGTACAATTGATAAGATATCCTTTAGAACCGTTCATTACAAGTAGAGAAGGACTGGTTAATATATTTGGATGCCATGGATGTGAATAATTTCCGGAAAATTCACAATTTACAAAATAACAAGTTATTGAATCTGGAAAATTAATTTCGCTTCCAACAATATCGACGGCTCCACCCCATGGTTTTATAGTATCATAATCGGGCAGGTTTTCACGGAAACGGCAATTTATAATTCTTACCGTATCGGCAGTATATGGAGGATTTCCGGTTTCCCATCCTGTACTGGCAGTAAGAGCCATTCCACCGTAGTTATGATATAATTCAACATTCTGAAGCAAAGCGTTATTAGATTTGAAAAATGCACCACAGCTATTCCTATACCCCTTGTTTTCGGTAAACATTAGATTATTAAAAGTAACATTATGATTGTTTCGTGCATTCCAGGCACCTTGCATTACTTCGTAAAGATTATTCCCGTTTCCATTGCGTATGGTCATTTGATTTAGAGAGTAATTATGCGTATAAGCGTTTCCATAAAGCAAAAATGTTTGCCTGTGGGCATCCAGGATGGTTGAATCCCTGCTTTCACCTGTAATATTTACATAAGCCCTCAGGTTGAGCGGGAATTTTTCCCCGCTCGCAGTATCATATATACCGTTTGCAAGATGAATGGTTTTTGGGTTAAGCGTATCTGAATAAATTTTTGAAAGCGCAAAATAAATATTTTTCAAAGGTTCATCTGTGGTGATCCCGCTATTACTGTTATCCCCTTCCGGGCTGACATACAGGTCGGTATTTATCGTTTGTAATTTAGCATTCAGAATGGAACATTCTATAGTGCAGGGATAACCGTAGCCACCACTACAATATATATGAAACGGAGACGGGTTCAATACCGTAAAGGTATCTACAGCAAATAAAATATTTGAAATAGATGATATGTATATATCGGCTCCCGAAGCACCATAGTTGTTATATATATTACATAATGAAATAGTATCGAATATAACATTACTTTCATCTCCGCCAATGACTATACCTCCGCCACGGAACAATGCCCTGTTATTTTGTAGGTAAACATTAGATAAATTCAATGTTGCATCGTGACAGAAAATTCCGCCACCGCTGCGGTTCACAAAGTTGTCTTTTATAATACAATCCTTTACAGTTACAACTGCATCTATGATATATATTCCTCCGCCATCGTGCATTTTCCCTGAAGTCCAACCAATTCCATGTATAATGGAAAAGCCACAGAGAATAGCATTGCTTTCATTTGAATTAATAGTAACACAACTTCCATTATGGTCGCCATCAATGATAGTTTGATCAATATAGCTATCATCTCCTGTTATTAGAAATAAGCTTGCAACAGTAATGTTTTTTCCGTTGTAATTAATGTTTTCAAAATAGGTGCCCGGATAAACCAAAACCGTATCTCCGTTAATTGAGGCATCAACAGCTTGCTGTATGGTTGTGTAGTCACCGGTACCGTCTTGTTTTACGGTGATAATTTGAGCTATTGAAACTTGAATAATTGAAGTGAGAAATAATAAAATTAATATACGTATGGTGTTATATTCTATTATTGTTTTTTTACCCCCTCTTAATCTCCCCCTACAAATAGGGGGAGAAGTCTCTCCGCCACATAGCGGAGAGACAGAGGGGGTAAAAATAACTGATATTACTCTATATTGCATAATTTCTTTTATTTGTCTACTCCCAAACACTCCCTCTCTATTGGAGGGGGCCGGGAGGAGAGGTTTTTATTTCATTATAATTATTTTCGTCTGTGCATAGTTAGTCCCTGCCTTGAGTTTAAGAATATAAACCCCATTGGGCAAGGGCTTTCCATTGTTGTCTGTGCCTGTCCAATTTATGCTGTAATTTCCGGATTTGCTTACACCTTCCTGTAATATGTTTAATGACTTGCCATACAGGTCATAAATCCCGATTTGCAACATACATTCCTGTTGCACAGTAAATTTTATTGCAACTTCATTCTTAAAAGGGTTTGGGGCACAACTTATACTTACAGGATTGCTCTCAGGCTCATTTGTAATTTTTCCACCTTTGAGTGAAATCCAGTAATAATCTGCCTTTTCTTTTGAATGAATAATGCGACTTTCCATACGATTTGTCTTAAAATTATAAACATTATATTTTTTTACGGTTTTTCCGGCAGCTTTTAAACCATAATGGCTTATAAAAGATATCCCGGGATTATATCCAAGTGAATCGGTCAGGTAAGCGTTTATCTCTACGATACTATCCTGTACCACTGAAGCCCCTACACATGTTGTATCCTCATATACTGCAATTTCAACAGGAAGACTGTCGGGGTTCATCTCAACATAAAAAGGTGTATAATCAGCTTTTTCTTCATAAGAAAAATAATTAGTTTCGGGTGCAGAAAGAGGCGTTTCCGGGTTAGAATTAGAGGGCCAATAGAAAGTACAATTTTCAAATACCTTTACAATAACCATATCACCATAACTTATAGTAAAGTTTAGCATATAATCAGGAACCGGTGGTTGATTACCGGAAGGATTTGCTATTGCCCAGTCCTGGTGCCTTATCTCGCTGATATTGTTCCAGATGGATGCAAATGCATCTCCAACACGCATCGTATAAGGCAGAAAATATCCAATCCAGTTGGGTAAACCGGCATAAAGGTTCATTTCAGCAAGCGTCTCATCAGGCAAAAGTATTGTTCCCTGAAGATAAATATGCCTGACCTCTTCGGGAAGCAACTCTATTTTATAACCCCGTGTGCTCCAGATATCATAAAGTGGTCTGGGTCCTGGATCCCATACTTCATCTTGTGGGTTATAAACCCTGGTAATTTCGTTTTGAGAGCCTGCTGCTGTTTGCGGTGGCAGGTTACTCAGTTCTCCTTTCTCATTAAAATTTTGTGGTAAAATATTATAATTTAAAACAGTTGCTGCCGGCACTTTCCCCTCATAATCCCTGTTTTTCAGTCTTGGAAAGGAGAGCCAGGTCCAGCCGGAGCGTAAAAGCAAGGGTTCTTTCGGTTCAAATGTTACTTTGCTGATACAACTATGCCCGCCGTTTGGAACATAAATAAAATTATCATAAGGATCAATGTAAGGTGTTGTAATATTGTAAAACCTATACCCGTAATCAGGACAATGGTCAAGTTCAGGATAATAGCTTGTTATACCGAGATTATGAGATAAAAGTGAAAAATTGGTAGAGCAGGGATCAAAATAAAATAATTTTACTTCTGTACCCCCCAATTTTTCATCATCAAATTTATTGTATATATAAACATTTGCATCATAAGGATTTGAAAAGATTGATGATGCTTGTCCGTCAATATAACCTAAACAATTAAAAACAATATTGTTATTCTCATAATCAATGCTATCAATCTCGCATTTTCTATCATTGCTGCATTCATCTTCAACATCCTTAATACCAAATAATTTATCATGAAAAGCACTGTAAGTAATATCATTAAATGGTTCATTATAACCGTCAGGTGGTTGCAATTGATTAA
>CAZREZ010000006.1:0-24461 GCA_964599115.1 uncultured Bacteroidales bacterium | reverse complement strand
CAATCAATAATGCCAAATCAGAAGGAATAATTGAACCGATTATTATAGGAGATGTTCCGAAAATTAACGCTATTGCTAAAAAAATCAAGTTTGATATTAAAGATATTGAAACAATAAATATCCCGGACAAATTTGATGCCTCTTTAAAAGCCGCTTTACTGGTAAGAGAAGGGCACGCAGAAATATTAATGAAAGGTTTGGTCAGCTCAGGCGTGCTTCTTAAAGCAATTTTAAATAAAGAATACGGACTAAGAACCGGTTCAATATTAAGTCATGTAGCAATATTTGAATCTCCTTTTTATCATAAATTATTGGGAGTAACTGATGCTGCTATGAATGTAGATCCCAGCCTCGAAGATAAAATCGGCATCATTAATAATGCAGTTAAGGTTTTTCATAAACTTGGAAATCCCAATCCAAAAGTAGCAATTGTAGGTTCTGTAGAAACAATCAATCCTAAAATGGAAGCAACCATGCATGCAGCTACTATTTCAATGATGAACTACAGGAAGCAGATTACGGGTTGCATTATTGATGGTCCTTTGGCGATTGATAATGCCGTATCAAAAAAATCCTCTGAGCTTAAACACATCACAAGCGACGTAGCAGGAGATGTTGACCTGATTTTAGCTCCTGATATTGACGGCGCCAATATTTTATATAAGTCTTTGAATTTCCTTGGCGGAGCAACTGCTGCTGCCGTTATTATGGGTGCAAAAGTTCCTATTGTGCTTACTTCAAGGGCTGACTCTGAGAAAAGTAAATTTTTATCAATAGCACTCGCTGCTGTAATCGGTTAAGTGTTTTTTTATAATTTTTGAATAATCCGGATTAAGTTCAGTTATTCAAAAAACAAGATAATTCTTAAAAAATTACTTTTATCTTTTTACTTTTGTCTTTTATCTTTTTCAACCCCATCTTAATGGAAGATGTAAAAATATTAGTGATAAATCCGGGATCAACCTCAACAAAAATTGCGGTCTATCATAATGAGGATCCGATTTTTGTAATAACCGTTAAGCATAGCAGCAAAGAACTTGAAAAATTCGATAAAATTCCCGACCAGTTATCTTACAGAAAAAATTTGATTATTGATGAACTTAATGTTTCTGAAATTAGTGACGATCATGTTAAAGCAGTAATCGGAAGAGGCGGGCTAATAAAACCCATTGAATCGGGTGTTTACATTGTTAATGATAAAATGATACACGATTTAAAAAACAGCCCTCTCGGAGAACATGCAAGCAATCTCGGTGGACTTATTGCTTATGATATTGCCCATTCCCTGCCAGATGCAAAAGCATACATTGCCAATCCTGTTGTTGTTGATGAATTTGAAGATATTGCCAGAATATCAGGTCATCCGCTTTTTCAAAGAAAATCAATTTTTCATGCCCTTAATCAAAAAGCAGTTGCACACGAGCATGCAAAATCTATCATGCGTAACTATGAAGACCTGAATTTAATTGTTGTACATTTAGGCGGAGGGATTACTGTTGGTGCTCACAAAAAAGGAAGAGTGATTGATGTTAACCAGGGTTTGGATGGCGAAGGTCCGTTTTCTCCCGAAAGAAGCGGAACATTACCTGTTGGTGACCTTGTAAGAGTGTGCTTTAGTAATGAATATTCACAGAAAGAAATAAAAAAGATGATTACCGGCAAAGGCGGCTTGGTTGCCTATTTGGGAACTAACAATGCTTATGAAGTTGAAAAAAGAGTTGAAAGTGGTGATGAGCAAGCCAAACTGATTTATGAAGCTATGGCTTATCAGGTATCAAAAACTGTTGGAGCAATGGCTGCTGTTTTAAAGGGAGATGTTGATGGAATTCTTATAACCGGCGGAATTGCTCATGATAAATGGTTTGTAAATCAAATAATTGAGAGAGTTTATAAATTCGGTCCTGTTTATGTTTACCCCGGCGAAGATGAAATGAAAGCACTCGCCACAAATGCCCTCAGAGTGATAAAAGGTGAGATCAAGCCGAAAATTTATGAGTAAAGGATTTAATTGCTTTTTATCCTCCCTTAATGAATTAAATAAAGCTACATAATTCATGTATAAGGGAGGATAAAAAATATGAAAAAGCAGAAGCACATAGCTTCAAAAAATATTATATTATTTTGTTTTCAGAAATTTTGTAGTGATTGAATAACCTTTGTTATTGCTAATTTGAATGAAATATATCCCGGGCTCCAGCATACTTGTATTAAAGCTGATATTTGATGAAATATTAACATTTAATTTGTGATCTTGTATGATTTGTCCTGTCTGATTTAGAATTCTGCAACTAAACTCCTGATCCTGAGAAGATATTTTTAAATTCAAAACGTCTTTCACAGGATTTGGATAGATTTCTATTACAGGGATCATTTCATGTGATTCTATATTAACAACCTGATTAGCATAGCCCAGGTCAAGGGCAAATACAAGCTGATTCTGTATCATGCCTCCAATTATAAAGTCAGATTTATTTTGCATTTGCTGAATAAATAAACCTCCTGCATAAGAAGCAGACGATACCAGTGTGGATACATCAATCATATTTCCGGTTTGAGCCTGGTTGGAAATATCATATTTAACTATGATTGCACCGGTACTATCCTGGCTAAACCCCCAAAGAAATGGTCCATTCGGTGAATTATTATCGTAGGCAAGTCCACTGATAGCATCAAGTGTTATTCCTGTTGGCAGCCAGGAATCAAGGATGTTGCCCTGTTTATCCATTTTATAAAACATTGGGGACCAATGTTCACTTGCCCATAATAAATCATTATCAGAATCATAGGCCATGCCACGTATTCTGAATGAAGTAGGTATTGTGTCAATAAGGACTTTATTATCAAGATCCAGTATATAAAAATAAAAGTCATTAGGGCTTCCATAATAATACTGTCCGTCATACGCCAGGTCTCTTACATGACCAACATTCGGAATTACAAAGCGATCTAAAACATTTCCGAGATCATCATATCTGGCAATACTATCGTCGAGCCATTGAGTTACATATATGTTGATCCCATCAGTATTCACACCGTATTCGCCGACAAAAGCTGTGCAGGGGAATGAGAACTGAAGGTTTAAAGTGTCCCGGCTGATAATTGCATCCGGATTTACATTACTATTTGGCGCAATTTCAACCTGATTTTGTTGGGCGATAGTGTTTAATCCAAATAAACAAATTAAGATTAGTAGAATGTTTTTCATGATTTTTTGTTTTAATTAATAATACTTATATATTTTCGATTGTAACATAAAGGGTCTATTTGATTGAAAATGGTTGTATGATATTAATTTATTTTTTACCCAATTATTATATGCTATTATTTAATACAGATCAACTATCTAACAGAGATAAACTTTTTAGTAATTAAGAAGCTATTCTCAAATTCAATATTGACAAAGTAAATACCTTTTGAAAGTTCTTTCGTGCTGATATTTATCCTGTTCAAACCTTTCTCCAGTTTTTGAAAATATGAGTCAATTACTTTCCCTGTAATAGAATATAACTTAACTTCTACAATTTCTTCTTCTATAACAGCTATTTCCATGTTGGCATAGTTATATGCAGGATTTGGAAATACGTCACTTAAGAAATGAATATTTTCAGGAAGATCATCATCTATCCCCATCACAATTTCATCATCATTAATTACGAAACTTATACCATCAATTGAGGCATTATAGTTGTCAATAACAAAAACCTGCGGAGTCATCTTTTTGCCTATTATCTCACATAACAATTTATATGTTCCATTTTCAAGTTGGTCAAAACAAAAATACCCCTGGTCATCTGAATAGTCAATTGAAATGCACTCATTTGAGTTGTTTAAAAGCAGAAGTTGTATATCACTTGCAGGTGTAGAATTAATATCTTTATTTTCAAAATAAACATAACCGTTAATATATCCCGAACCTGTATTGGAAGGAGTGATCCGAATCAGGTAAATATCTGCATTATACGTATTGGCCTGTAATAAAATAGTTGGGGAATTTTCCCAGTGATAAACATTTCCGTAATATGTTGGAATATAATCATTATAATATACTGAATTAACTGAGGGTTCAGTTATTACATAATAATCCCTGATCTCACAAGGAAAAAAGAAGTAATATCCATAGTCATCAATTTCTGTAGTATATTGAAGTGTAACAATATCTCCATCGGATATATAGCCATATGCTTTCCCTTCATCAAGTTTGTAGGTTCCTGCAAAAACATTACCACCCAGAAGCAGAAACTCTTCGACAATAGCATAAGCAGGTCCGGCCGAATCAGATTCACAAACAAAAGCCCCTAGCGTGTCTTCATATACTGCTGTAACTTGATATTGATATGTTCCCGGGCTTAAGTTTGGATCATCAAATGTTGTATCAATTACCAGACTGGTATTTTGCAGACTGCCATCACGATATATGTTGTATCCTGCAAGTTCAATTACCGGAGGAGGTGGGCTGACATCGGCCAGCTCAAGGCCAAAAATAACCTCATTTTGTATCAATCCGCCAAGTGTTACTTTCCCTTCTACTATCCCGGGTTGAGTAAACAACCCACCTGCATATCCCGCACCTGTTGTAAAAAGTGATGATAAGTCCATAACAAAACCTGTTTCAGAAAAATCTGGTAAATTAAGCTGTACAAGTTCAACTCCTGACCCATCCTGACTAAAACCCCAAACAAATGGGCCACCCGTTGACCAATTATCGTAAGCAAATCCATAATAACTACCATAGCTTCCTGTTAATGGAATAGAATCTAATATATTTCCTGTGAGACGATCTATGACCATGATATCGCTACTCCAATCATTACTATAAAATACATCCAAATCAGGATCATAAGCTAAAGCTCTTACCAGATTAGGTAAATATAAAACATCAATAAGTGTTCTGGTATTAAAATCCATTTTATAAATCCTTGAAGAATCTGTATCATAAAATGGTTCAGCACCATACATATAGCCATCTGTTTCGCAAAAAGCCATGTCTCTTACTTTACAAACACCAGGAATGCTGAATGTATCAACAAAAGATCCATCAAACTCATATTTAATAAAGTAATCACTATTCCAGGTTGCTGAATAAATGTTACATCCGTCAGATTCAACTCCTGCTTCACCTATTGTATTATAGCAAGGAAATGTAAATTGCACATTAAGGGAATCTCTTGATGGATTAAGATTTAAAATATCTTTATACCTTGGCGAGGTATCGGGTAAAGGATTGTCAACATTTCGTTTTATTTCCCTCAATACAAAGAATTGGCTATTTAAAGGCGCACTCCAGGTAAGAGTGACATCCTCTATGTCTACGCTAGCATTGAGATTTGTTGGCGGGTCACAATTAAACTGTGAGAACCCTGTTTGAATTGCTGCGGAAAACAATAATAGAAGAATATATTTTTTCATTTTTCAATTAGCTTTAGTGTTATGATTGCTTTTCTTATTATAATTTACTTAAAGGGCATTTAAAGACCGTTTTGGTTGTATATGCTTATAAATTATAATATAAACCAAACCTGATTCCCAGTGCAATAGGGTTTTTTCTATTGTCCTCATTATCATATATCTGGTTTAAAAAATAATTAAATGTTGGTTTGGTAGTGAACCTTAGCTTACTATTAATTCCCCATCTGAATTCTAAGCCACCCGACATCCTGAGAAATTCTTTTCTCCTATTAATGTTATAGATGTTAAAAGATGTAATCTTTGAATTTTCATGATAAATAACAGGTTCTCTTTCCTTGCGACTAATTTCAGAAAAATATGTTATACCGGCTTTTATACAGAGAGAATATTTCTTGTTTTTCAGGATTTCATACCCTAATTCAAGTGGAACCTGAAGATAGATGTATTTAGTTTCGGATGATGATTGTTTTGAATATGGTATAGAGTCATATACGTCAATAGTCGTTGTAAAATACTGGGTTGTTCCTGTTTCTGGATCGTAATGAACAGAATCGACATATTCGTATGTGTTAACAAGCTCATTTGCAATGTAGTTATAGGAAAAATTTATATTATCCTTTGAAAATCCAATACCCAGTCCCGTCTCTACTGAAAAGCGATTTCTTTGAAAAAGAACGCTGAGATCAGCAGAATACCAGTATTTCATTTTTGCATTTTCCGGCTCTATAGAATTCAGGAAATGCTGGTATTCAAAACCAGGGCTGATATATAGACTTTTTTCGGATCCGTTAAAATTACAATCATTGAAAGGGTCTTGTTTAATTGCATTATTATCATTGTAAATAAGATCTGAATTATTTAAACTAAGTTTGGTTGCCGATTTTTTCAGTTGATTTGTGATAAACCCAACATCTATTGGCTTTAGTGTGTTTAAATTAATATCTTTGTGGAATTGTACTATCTTTTCATTGCTATTATTCTTTACAATACTTTCTTTTTTAAGCTGTTTTTCTGTCAGATAATTATTTGATTCTTCTACTTTAGAATGCATTATATTTAAAGAATTTTTAGAAGCCTGTATATCTTTTTCTTCATCATTTGTAATATTTTCTTTCTTTCTAATCTCTTCCCGTTTTGTAATTATATTACCGAAATTTGATTTTTCCCGATGTTTTTTGGAAGTGAAGTCGTTTCTATTAAAATAAATAATGATTGCACCTCCAATCAGGATTGCTAGCAAAGAAAAAGAGAATATTCTATAAAATGATTTTCCGGAAAACGAACTTTCTCTAATTCCTGCTTCAATTGCAGTCCATGCTGATGCAGAAGGTTTATGCACGGGAAGTAAATCTGCAGAAACACTCAACATCATGGTTTCAATATTATCCCATAATCCCGCCGGAGTTTTGTGTTCAGGCAAATCCTCAATGCCCTTAATTAGTATATGTCGATTCTTTTCCTGCATTAGTTATTAAGACTAGTTATAATGTTTCTCAAATATTTTTTTGCATGAAACAGTTGTGATTTTGAGGTACCCTCAGAAATATTAAGCATCTCAGCTACTTCTCTATGTTTATAACCTTCCACTTCAATCAATAAAAAAATTGCTCTGTAACCCGAAGGCAGTGATAATATTGCTTTTTCAAGATGCTCACCGCTCATGGGTTCATTCCAGGAAATAAGTTTAATGTTATCGTTAAGATCAACAAAAACAAATGCTTTCTGTTTCTTTAGTATCTTGAGTGAGGTATGTATTACAATGGTTTTTATCCACGAACCTAAAGTAGACCTAAACTGGAATTGCCCCAGAATTTTGAATACCTGTATAAAAGCTTCCTGTATTGCATCATTAGCAAGTTCATGATCGTTAAGAATCCTGTATGCAGAAGTGTACATGGCATCACAATACCTTTCGTAAAGAGCCTTT
This sequence comes from uncultured Bacteroidales bacterium, assembly GCA_964599115.1. GTDB lineage: Bacteria > Bacteroidota > Bacteroidia > Bacteroidales > JADFUO01 > JADFUO01. Next base: position 17,128 of record CAZREZ010000006.1, on the reverse strand, counting down.
TGGGCTTTACGATCATTGTTCAGGCAACTTTCTATAAGGTTATATCCCTTAGCTTCCTGTGTATATACAGCTCGCTGATTAATAATACTTAGTATTTTATATTACTTCTTGTATACAATATTAGGTCTTTTTTTGGATTAAAAGGTTGCATGGGGATAAAAAAAACATTTCGAATGAGACTTACCAGATGATTCATAGCTCCAATGCAGAAAACAGGACTGCTGCTACTTGTCTGAAAATTCCCACCAAAAGCATAACTATCTTACATCACTCCATCATCCCATCGACTGTAGGGAGTCCGTACAGACATTCCAAAACCTTTTTCAAAATAACACCTCTCTCCTGCCAACCAATTTATATCAAATTTTGTCTAATTTAAAACAGTTTCTAAATATTGATTTTTAAGCCTTATTATTAGTTTTTCATATATTTTTTATACTTTTGGCTGCCAATCGATTTTGAAATTTAAAAACAATTTAATATGAAGAAGTTTCTACTCCTATTTTGTCTTGGCTTTTTAATCTTTTCGGCTTATGCAAATAATGGCTGGAGAGAAAAGGAAATGGAAATCAAAGTTTACATTAAAAATCAATCCGAAGCAAAAATATTGCATCAACTCAGGTTAAACGGCGATTTTTATAAAGATCATGCCATTTTATATGTTATTCCTTCGGAGCTTAAAAGAATTGAGTCAACAGGTTTAAAATTTGAGATACTTAAAAAAGACCTGAATAAATACTACGTCAACTTCTGGGAAAATAAAGATGCCTATCACACATATCAGGAAATCATTGATCTAATGGATAGTTTAGTAACTGAATTCCCTGGTATTTGCTCTAAAACAGTTTACGGTACATCCATTGAAGGGCGTGAACTTTCAGCTTTAAAAATCAGTGATAATGTTACAGTTGACGAACCTGAAGCCGAAGTTATGTTTGACGGCGGAATACACGGGGACGAAGTTGGTGCTGCTGAAAACTGTATCCGTTTCGCAAGACATTTATGTGTTGAGTATGGAAGTGATCCGCAGATAACCACATTAATCAACACAAGGGAAATATGGATTTACTGCATGGTTAATCCTGACGGTAGAGTGAGCAACAGCAGATATAACGCAAACGGTGTTGACTTGAACCGCGACTGGGGTTATATGTGGGACGGTTGGGGAAGCAGTACAGGCGCCTATTCACAGGTTGAATCAAAAGCTCTTCGCAACTGCATGTACAATAATCAATTTGTTGTTCATACTACCTATCATAGCGGAACCGAATTTATTTCATGCCCGTGGAGCTACCGCCCCCAACATTGCCCTGATTATGATCACATTATTCAACTTGCCGGAGTTTATTCCTCCACTTCAGGTTATCCTAATCTTGAATATGGGCAAGGCTGTACAGGAATGTATCCAATCAATGGGAGCTCAAAAGATTCAAATTACGGTGTAAACGGCTCAATCTCATGGTCAATGGAAATTTCATATAGTAAGCACCCCCCTGCAACACAAATAATGCTTTATTATAATTATAATGAACCTTCAATGATTGCTATGATTGAATATTCAGGTTACGGATTAGAAGGAACAGTAACTGATGCGAATACAGGCGACCCTATTGCAGCAATCATTAAAGTAAATGATTATTTTCCCTCTTATTCCGATCCAACAGCTGGTGATTATCATAAATATGTTTTACCTGGTACTTACTCAATTACCGTTTTAGCAAACAATTATCAAACCCAAACAATTAGTAATATTGTTGTTAATGATTTAAGTTCAACCGTAACAAATTTTCAATTACAGCCCGATACATCTCAGTATATTTATAAATTTTCAAGTTCAAGAATTCCCGATAATAATAATACTGATGAAGGCAATACGCCTGCTGTTTTTGGTGCTCCCGATGATGTTTTTTATTCAATAGGTAAAAATGGCTGGGTTGTTCTTGATATGCAATATCCAATATCTGACGGACCGGGTAATGATTTTATTATTCATGAAGGTGATGACACACCCGAAGGTTATGATTGTTTTATTGCCCTTTCAATGGACGGACCCTGGGTTTTCTTAGGTGAAGGAAACGGCACAACCGAATTTAACCTTGCTGATGCTTTTATCAATAATATTCAATTTATTAAAATTGATGATGATGGTGATGGAACGGCAAATGTTAATGATGCCGGTTTTGACCTTGATGCTATTGAAGTAATTGACAATACTTCAGGTATGTATTTGATATTAAGTAATTATATAGTAGATGACGAAGGTGGCAATGGTAACGGCAAAATTGACCCGGGTGAAACTGTGGATATTATTGTTTCTCTAATTAATAACGGAGATTATATTGCTCAGAATGTTACCGGTGTTATTGATGCCGATACTACTTATATCACAATTGATGACTCTACTGCCAATTTCGGAACTATTGCAATTGGTGATACAGCCACAGAAACATTTACAATTACTGCCAAAGACACAGTTCCTGCCGGACAAAATCTTGATATTAACCTTAATGTTTCATCAAACAATGGCACTTATTCTAACAGTTACATCATGAATTTTATTATCGGGCAAATTCCTATTCTTGTGCTTGATCTTGATGGAAATACTAATTCAGGACCGATAATTCAAACCGCTATTGAAGATGCTGAAGCTATATCAGAATATTCAACGGAATTCCCCGAAGATATGAGTGTTTATACCAGTGTTTTTGTTTGTCTCGGTACTTACAACTCAAATCATGTATTAACGGTTGAGGAAGGACAACTGCTTGCAGACTTTCTTAATGCAGGCGGCTCAATATACATGGAAGGTGGTGATACCTGGGCTTTTGATAATCAAACAGTCGTTCATACAATGTTTAATATAAGCGGTGTTGATGACGGCAACAATGACCTTGGCAATATCTTAGGCATCTATGGTACTTTTACCGAAGATATGAATTTTAATTTTTCAGGTGATAACAGTTATATTGATCATCTTGAACCTATTGGCCCCGCAGTTTTAATCTTTGAAAACCAATCACCTTCATACCAATGTGCTATAGCTCACGATGCTGTTGATTATAAAACTATCGGCTCCTCCTTTGAATTCGGTGGTTTGGATGAGGGATTATATCCTTCAACAAAAGAAGAATACATGTCAAGGATATTGAATTTCTTTAATGGGGTATATACCAGTATTGAAAAAAATAATGTTGTTTTTTTAAATGATGAGCTTGGTCCAAATTACCCTAACCCATTTAATAATTTAACAACAATAAATTATACTTTAAATAATAGTTCAAATATCCAACTTGATATTTTTGACCTCACAGGAAAAAATATCAAAACACTTGTTAATGATTTTAAAAATGCCGGAAAACATAAGATAACCTGGGATGCAAGAGATAATTATGGTAATAATGTGCCATGCGGAATTTACTTTTACAGACTTAAAACTAACTCATCAGTACAAACAAAAAAAATGATATTATCCGATTAAAAATTAATAAATTCATATAATTATATACTTAACTAACAAAAGCATGAAAAATAAATTTTATCACAATTTAAATAGAAATTACTGTTTGCTAATAATTTTAATAATAATAAACTTATTTTTAGAAAATAACTCATTTTCACAAAAAATCAGTTATTCTGACAATTGGGGAAATGAAGGCTTTTATCTTGCAAAAGAAAATATTGCAGGAGTAAAAGTTAATTATTCAATCCATGAATTCACTTTTGAAAACATTGAAATTAAAGGCGAAGCAATGAAAAAGCCAATGCTTCCCGGTCATTTTCTGCCAAATGATGAAGGAGCTCCCGACCTACCCGGAAAAGGTCGTTATATTGCATTGCCTCAAGGAGCAAAAGCAGTTTTGAATATCACAGCTTCACACACTGAAACTATCTCAAATATTGATATCTCACCAGCTCCAAGAATCCCGTTAGATACAGAAAACGGACCATTAGCTTATAATAAAAGTATAAATATTTATTCCAAAAATACTTTTTATCCTGCCAATCCTGTTGCAATTTCTTCTCCAACTAAAATCAGGGGCGTTGATGTAGTAATGCTCGGAATTACACCATTTCAGTATAATCCTGTAACTAAAGAGTTGATTATTTACAGAGATTTAAAAATTGAAATATCCTTTGAAGACGGTAACGGACATTTTGGAGATGACCGATTGCGAAGTCGTTGGTTTGATCCTATTTTAAGTGATGCTATTTTAAATTATTCCTCACTTCCAAAAATTAATTATGAAGAGCGTTCTTTAAACAATAAAAATCGTGATGGATGTGAATATCTTATTGTATCACCCGATGGAGCAGAATTCCAGCAGTGGGCTGATTCGATAAAGAATTTCAGAACACGGCAGGGTATATTAACTGATGTAGTTACTTTGACTGAAATTGGAGGTAACACTGCCACTCTTTTGGAAAATTACTTCAATAATGCTTATAATACCTGGACAATTCCTCCGGTTGCGGTTTTATTATTAGGAGATTTCGGCTCAAGTATGACTGACAGGATAATTTCTCCGATTTGGGATTATTATTGTGCTTCTGATAATATTTATGCTGATGTTACTAATAACAGTATGCCTGATATTGTTTTTGCAAGGATAACTGCGAGAGACGCTGCCGAACTGGAAGTAATGATAACAAAATTCATCAACTTCGAAAGAACACCTCCTACCAATCCCGATTTTTATTATCACCCTATTACAGCACTGGGCTGGCAAACCGAACGATGGTTCCAGATATGTACGGAATCAATCGGAGGATTCTGGAAAAATGAGCTGGGAAAAGACCCTGTCAGGATAAACGAAATTTATGTTGGCAATCCTAGTACTGACCCATGGTCAACTGCACAAAATACTTATATGGTAGTTAATTATTTCGGACCAAGCGGACTTGGCTATATTCCTGCTTCTCCTTCATCTCTTGGCGGCTGGAGCGGTGGCACTGCTGCTGATATAAATAATGCAATAAACAATGGCGCATTCATACTTCAGCACAGAGACCATGGCGGTGAGACCGGCTGGGGTGAACCAAGTTATCATAATAGCGATATTAACGGACTTACCAATACTGATTTAACTTTTGTTTTATCAATTAATTGTCTCACAGGTAAATTTAATTCTTCGCAGGAATGTTTTGCTGAAAAATTTCACAGACATACTACCTACAGCGGAGATAATGCAGGCGCATTGGGACTTATTGCAGCATCAGAAGTTTCTTACTCATTTGTAAACGATACTTATGTTTGGGGTGTTTATGATAATATGTGGCCCGAATTTATGCCTGATTACGGTACTACACCCGATTCAAGAGGTTTACTTCCTGCTTTCGGAAACTCAGGAGGAAAATATTTTCTACAACAATCAGGCTGGCCATATAATACAGGCAATAAAGAAGTAACCTATAATTTATTCCATTGTCATGGTGATGCATTCCTCAACCTGTATTCAGAAGTTCCGCAAGACCTAACAGTAGTGCACAATACTGTTCTTTTAGGTGGTATTGATTATTTTACTGTTCAGGCTGATGAAGGTTCATTTATTGCATTAACAAATAACGGAGAAATTTTAGCAACAGCAGATGGTACCGGAGCACCCCTTAATATAGCAATTGCACCACAATTACCAGGTGATACTGTAATTGTTACTATAACCAAACAAAACTATTTCAGGTACTGTGCTTATGTTGTAGTAATTCCTCCTGATAATGCATATTGTACTTACAATTCTCATCTTATAAACGACCAAAGTGGAAATGCCGACAGTTTAATGGATTATGCCGAAACTATCCTGCTTTCTCTTTACATCAAAAATCTTGGCCTTGAAGACGCAAATAATGTTGATGTTACACTCTCCACAAATGATTTATTTATTACTGTTACTGATAGCACGGAAAATTACGGAACCATACTTTCACAAGAGATTGTAACTGTAACTGACGGATTTTGTTTTGATGTTGCAAACAATATTCCCGACCTTCATTCTGTAATCTTTAATGTAGTTGCCACCGATGGAACTGATATATGGGAAAGCAGTTTTGCGATTGAAGCTCATGCTCCAATACTGGAATATGCAGATTACGAAATTTCCGATCCTACAGGTAATAATAACGGAAGAATAGATCCAGGAGAAACAGTTGATCTTATAATAACAATAAGCAATTCAGGCTCTTCCGAAGCATATAATGTTATTGGTGAACTGATTTGCGAGGATCAATATATTACCTTAAACGAAAACATAAATAGTTACGGTAATATGACAGGATATGGTTCTGTTGAAAGTTCATACAGCATTACAGCAGAAGAAAACACACCCGGAGGTTATACAGCCGATTTTAACTTTGAAATAACTGCTGATGCAGGTTTAAGTTCAGCTGATACATTTGGAATTATTGTGGGACAATATACTGCTATTATCCTTGATTTGGATCCTAACAATAATTCTGCACCTGCTATGCAAACCATTTTTGATGAAATGGATCTGATAGTTGAATATTCCACCGAATTCCCTGACACCTTAATCCTTTATAAATCTGTTTTTTTGTGTCTCGGTATATATTATTCAAATTATATTTTATCTGATGAAGAAGGACAGTTGCTTACAGATTATCTTAATGATGGCGGAAATCTTTACATGGAAGGCAGAACAACCTGGTTTGACGATCCTCAAACACCTGTTCATTCCATGTTTAATTTAACTACTGTTTCGGATAACTGGTTTGAATTTGAAAACATTTTCGGACAAACCGGAACATTTACCGAAGGAATGAATTTCGGATATGACGGAGTAAATCCTTATAATAAATATTATTTTGAACCAATTAATCCCGCATTCACTCTATTCCAAAGCCAGGAAGTATCTTATGGCTGTGGAATAGCTTATGATGCAGATGATTACAAAACCATTGCCGCATCATTTGAATATGGCGCCTTAGTTGACGAAGAATTTCCTTCAACAAAACTCGAGCTCATGGGACAATACCTGTTTTTCTTCGGAATTGATAATCCCATTGTTTCTGTTGATGAAAACAACAATTCTATAACTGAAAACGAAATCTCTAATTACCCTAATCCTTTTACTGATAAAACTTATATTACTTTTGGAATAAATGATAATTCAAAAGTAACACTTGAAATATTCAACCTGAAAGGGCAATTAATCAAAAAACTTATTGACAATGAACTGAAATCAGGTACACATAAAATCATATGGAAAGGTGAAGATAATAAAAACAAAAGTGTTCCTTCAGGTGTTTATTTCTATAAACTAAAAACCAATTCGTATCAAAAGACAGGGAAATTGGTTTATATTGAATAATTAGTTTTTGATTTTTTTACTTTTATCTTTTTACTTTTATCTTTTGTCTTTATTTAACATAGAACCAAAATAATTACAATCATGAAAAAAGCGAAACTAGTATTAGCTCTTGTTGCAATAGTTCTTTTTGCTCTCGGAATAAAATGGGCTGTCAGCGATGATTCAAAAGATAAAAAAACCAGAAGGTCACTGGTTGACACTCGCGTTGACAACAACGGTTACTGGAAAAAAATGGCTAAAGAAGGATTAGCAATATTAAATCCGGAAATTACCGTAGAAAAAGCAATCTACACAGGTAGTGAAATAAAAGCTGCTACCGTTAAAACTAAAGACTCACCGGATATTCCTGTAACAACTGAGAATTGTACTCAAAGTGAGAACTCCATCTTCATTAATCCAAATGATTATCTTAACCCATTAAACTCCAACAATTCTACTACGGATCCCGTTGAAAATCGTGGTCTTTATGGGGCAAATGATTTTTACTCCTTTGACGGAGGAGAAAACTGGAATGGAGAATTAGAAGGAGCCGGTGGTCCAAACTGGGGAGACCCTGCTGCAGCGATTGACAGAAACGGAATATATTATGTTGGCTATATTTCAGACGGAATGGGTATGGGAGTTTCTTATTCATTTGACCAGGGAAATAGCTGGACAGCAGTTAGTATTACTTCGGTTTCATCAGATAAAAACCACTTGTGGGTTGATAACTGTTTAACTAGCCCCTATGAAGGAAATATTTATGATGCATGGACAATTTTTAGCGGCTCAAACAGGTATGAGATAGGATTTTCACGATCAACTAATTCAGGTGTCAATTATTCAACTCCAATAGAGATCAGCTCTGATGTAGCTGCCGGTAGTCATAATCAGGGCGTTAATATAAATTCGGGTCCAAACGGCGAAGTATATGCTATCTGGGCAATTTATGATTCATGGCCAACAGATGAAACAGCTATTGGTTTTGCCAAATCATTGGATGGTGGTGCTACTTTTGATACATCAATAAGGATAATTGAAAATATAAGGGGAATAAGAACAACTGAAACCTCTAAAGATATGAGGGTTAATTCATTTCCCGTTTTAGCTGTGGATATTAGCGGAGGTGCTTATAACGGAAATTTATATGTTGTATGGCCAAATATTGGTGAACCCGGAATTAACACGGGAGCAGATATTGATGTTTATATGATAAAATCTTCCGACCAGGGAGATACATGGTCTGACCCAATAAAAGTTAATCAGGATCCTTCAGGTTTGGGTAAAGAGCATTATTTCCCATGGATAACCTGCGACCCTGAATATGGTATTCTTAGCGTTATTTTCTATGACGACAGGAATGTTTCAAGCACTCAATGTGAAGTTTACTGCGCTAATTCATATGATGCAGGCGAAACATGGGAAGACTTCAAAGTAAGTGATGTTTCCTTCACACCTGCACCAATACCCGGTTTAGCTGAAAAATATTTTGGTGATTATCTGGGTATCTCAGCAAGAAATGGTCTTGTTTATCCATGCTGGACAGATAACAGATCCGGCTCTGCAATGTCGTATGTTTCACCATATGAAACCATAACACTTGCCTATCCTGAAAACCTTACTGCAGACCTGACATTTGAAACAGGTCAGCTTGTCCTTAACTGGTTTTTTGAGGGTGCGGAAAATTTCCTTTATTTTAATATTTACAGAGATGAGGAAATTATCGGTAATACCGAAGATACATCTTATACTGATTATCTTCCTGATTACAGACATTATAATTATAAAGTAACCGCTTATTATGAAGAAGATGAAGAATCTGTGCCTGCACAAGTTGATGTTCAATGGGGTGATGCCCATATCTTTATAAACACAACAGAAATTACAGAAACATTACAACCCGGAGAAACTTCTACTCAATATTTTACTATCTTAAGTATTGGTGAACTTGAACTTGAATATTTAATTAATCCGGTAGTGAGTTCAGATAAAGAATATACCCGCGATTATTGCCCTGCAAGCGGCGGCTGTGATGAATATATTAGTAATGTCAGGCTTGGTAATATTAATAATTCATCCGGCTGTGATGAATATGCCGATTATACTGATATTTCAACAATTATGAATTTTGACAATTCTTATGAAATTACCGTTACAAACGGTTGTCTGGATCAACAAAGTCAATGCGGAATATGGATTGACTGGAATCAAAATGATATTTTTACCGATGATGAACCAATAACCGTAAATAGTACTCCCGGCAACGGACCTTACACTGCAAATATTATTCCTCCTGCTGAAGCTAATTTGGGTATTACAACTATGAGAATCAGAATTACAAACATGGGAATTATTAATCCGTGTGGTACTACTCCCCGTGGTGAAGTTGAAGACTATTCTATCAATTTAATTGATTGGATTGTTGTTACACCTCTTGAAGGTAATGTTGCTCCAGGTGATTCAACTATAATTCAGGTTGATTTTAGCACAGCTAATATTGGATTCGGCATTTATTATGCAGACCTTATTATAAGCAACAACGATCCTGATTTACCACAAATAACAATCCCGGCTACTTTAAATGTTACAGATATGTATGTCAATGTTACTTCCGAACCGGAAGAAATCTGCGTTAACGAGTCTGCTCAATTATTTGTCGACCCTACCGGTGGCTCAGGAACATATACTTACTCATGGACATCCGATCCTGAAGGCTTTTTCTCAGAAGACCAAAATCCGGTATTCACTCCGATATTAGAAACAACAACATTTATTGTTGAAGTTGATGATGGTCAATTCCAGGTTAATGGTCAGGCAACTGTTATTGCACACCCATTACCTGATATAAATTTAGGAAATGATACTGCTGTCTGCCAGGGCGAATCACTCGTTCTGGAAATCCCCGAAGGTTATAAAAGCTATCTGTGGCAGGACGGCTCAATAAACAATACATACACTGTTACGGAAACAGGTTTATACTGGGTTGAAGTAACCAACCTGTTCGATTGTGTCAGCACTGATTCAATTGAAGTAACAGCTAATCCGAAACCTGTTGTTGATTTGGGTATTGACACAAGTATTTGCGCACATCTTATTTATACATTGGATGCAGGAAATCCCGGAGCTACTTATCTATGGTCAACAGGCGAAACTACTCAAATCATTGAAACGGATTCATCAGGAGTTGGGCTTGGAACTAAAAATATTTGGGTAGATGTAAATAATAACTATATATGCACATCCAGCGATTCAGTAGCAATCACTTTTCATGACTGTACAGGAATTGATGAGTTTGATAACAAAATCGGTATAAATATTTTCCCGAATCCCAATAATGGTATATTTACAGTTGAATTGAATTCTAAAAATAATACAACTGTTAATCTGAAAATACTGAACTCATTAGGTGCAAATGTTTATGAACTTAATAAAGTGGAATTAGCAGGAAAATACTCAATAAATATTGATATCAGTAATTTTTCCGAAGGTATTTATTCGCTTATAATTGAAGATAAAAACAAAACATATAATACGAAAATTGTTATTCAGTAATTAAATAAATCATAAATATTAACTAAATTTTAAAAAAATGATTAAAAACAAAAAATCCATACTGAAACTTAACTGCAAGTTATCAGTTTTATTAATTGCAATACTAATGTTTGCAGTTAATTCATTTGCACAAAAAGTTACTTACTCGGATAGTTGGGGAAAATCAGGAATATCGTTAAAAAATGAAAAATCCTCAGGAGTGATTGTTAATTTCTCAATAAACGAATTTACATTTACCGACAAAAATATTGACGACGAAGCAATGAAGGCAGTACAGTTGCCCGGGCATTTTTTACCTAATAATGAAGGAGCACCCGATTTGCCGGGTTCCGGCAGATACATTGCAGTACCACAGGGAGCAAAAGCTATATTAAAAGTTATTGCTTCAAGGACTGAGAAATTTTCAAATGTAAATATTGCTCCTGCACCTCGTATCCCAAAAGATAATGAAAACGGACCGCTTGTTTACAAAAAGGATAGAAAAATTTATACTGCTGATAGATTTTATCCTTCGGAACCGGTGCTAATGTCTCCTCCCACAAAAATAAGGGGAGTGGATGCTGTAATACTGGGCGTTACTCCATTCCAGTATAATCCCGTAACCAAAGAATTAATCGTTTACAGGGATCTTGAAATTGAAGTAACCTTTGAAGGAGGTAACGGTCTATTCGGAGATAACAGTTTCAGAAGCCCTTGGTTTGACCCGATACTTAAGGGAGCTTTGCTTAACAAGAATTCATTAGCTGAAATGGATTACTCAATATCTTCAACTTCTAACTCTAAAACAGAAGACTATGAATATATAATAATTGTTCCTGATGATCCTGTTTTTATTTCATGGGCAGATTCTCTTAAACAATGGAGAATTAAACAAGGAATCAAGACAGGTATTGTTACAACAACCGAAATAGGAGGTAATACAACTACTGCCATTGAAAATTATATTGACAATGCATATAATACATGGGATATTAAACCTGTTGCAGTTCTTTTAATAGGTGATTACGGAACTTCCGGAAATACAATTGTATCACCTATATGGGACTACTACTGCGCCTCCGACCATATTTATGCTGATGTTAACGATAATGACATGGCTGATGTTATTCTTGCCCGTATGACCGCACAAAACGAAGGACATCTTGAAACAATGATAGGAAAAATCCTTGATTATGAACGGAATCCCCCGACCAACCCAGATTTTTATGACCATCCGATTACAGCTCTGGGTTGGCAAACCGAACGCTGGTTTCAGATATGCTCTGAATCTGTAGGTGGTTTTTTAAAAAACATTCATGGTAAAGACCCTGTACGGATTAATGCAATTTATGCTGGTAATCCTAATGTTGACCCTTGGTCAACAGCTACAAACACAAATTTAGTTGTCAATCATTTCGGTCCAGATGGATTAGGATATATTCCTGCAACCCCTGCTGAACTTGGCGGTTGGACAGGAGGAAATGCAACAGCAGTAAACAATGCAATTAACAGCGGTGCTTTTATTTTGCAACACCGTGACCATGGTGGCTTAACAGGTTGGGGAGAACCTGATTATGGTATCGGTGATCTATCAGGACTAAGTAATGATGATCTTGTTTTTGTATTCTCTATTAACTGCCTTACCGGAAAATTTAACGCATCAAGTGAATGTTTTGCAGAAGCATTTCACAGGCATCAACAAGGAGCTTTGGGCATTATTGCTGCTTCAGAAGTTTCATACTCTTTTGTAAACGATACTTATGTTTGGGGGTTGTATGATAATTTGTGGCCTGAATTTATGCCTGATTTTGCTACTACTCCAGATTCAAGAGGAGTGCTTCCTGCATTTGGTAATGCTGCAGGAAAATATTTCCTTGAACAATCAAATTGGCCATATAATACAGGCAGTAAAATGATTACTTATCATCTGTTCCATCATCATGGTTGCGCGTTTTCAACTGTTTATTCGGAAATACCTCAGAATTTAACTGTTGTACACGATAATGTTTTACTGGCAGGGCTTAACTACTTCACCGTTACAGCTGATGAAGGCTCATTAATTGCATTAACCGTAGGTGATGAAATAATAGGTACAGGCACCGGAACAGGAGCACCTCTTAGCATTTCTATCGCTCCGCAGTTTCCACCGGCAATGGTCGAAATCACTGTTACAAAACAAAATTATTTCAGGTATAATGCATCTGTTCAGGTTATTCCACCTGTTGGTGCTTATGTAATAAAAGACTCTTATACAATTAATGATGATGCAGGGAATGGAAACGGAGAAATAGATTACGGGGAATCAATCTTGCTTTCATTAACAATGAAAAACGTTGGAAGCGAAAATGCTGAAAATATCACAGTAAATATTGAAACAAATGATGATTATATCACCCTATCAACATTTTCCTCTTCTTACGGTAATATTCCGGCTGGAGATACAGTTACTGTTATTGATGCTTTTGCTTTTGATGTAGCAAATAACATTCCTGATGAACACGTTATTGATTTTAACGTTTTAGCAACTGACGGCGACAGCACCTGGAACAGTAATTTTAATGCAATTGCCTACGCACCATTTTTTATTGTAGATGATTTAATAATTGATGATGCTGCAACTGGTAATGGTGATGGTTATCTTGATCCCGGAGAAACTGCCGACATACAAATTTCATCAACAAACATCGGGCATGCTGAAGCCTTTAATGCCGGAGCAGTAATTTTTTCATCCTGTAGTTACCTCACAATCAATTCCGATTCTTCTTATATTGGAAACATTCCGGTAAATAATTCTGCGGTAGCAATATTCAATGTTACAGCCGGAGTTTCAGCCCCTTCCGGTACAATTGCAGAAATTGAATTTGATATTTCTATTGAAGACGGTATATCAGCAAATAAGGTTTTTGAAATTACTATTGGCAAAATACCTATTTTGATTATTGATCTGGATCCTAATAATTCTTCAGGCCCGGCTATGTATGAGTGCATCGAAAATATAGGTATCTCATCCGAATATGCTACTACTTTTTCAACGGACCTTAATTCATATTCTTCAATTTTTGTATGCCTTGGTATTTATAATAGCAATTATATTTTACAAGGATCAGAAGGACAATTGCTTGCCGATTTTCTTGATAATGGTGGTAATATTTATATGGAAGGTGGCGATACATGGTATTATAATACACAAACTGCTGTACATCCGTATTTTAATATAAATGCAACTTCTGATGGTTCATCTGACTTGAGCACATTAAACGGCCAAAGCGGAAGCATAACCGAAGATCTAAGTTACAGCTATGCAGGAGAAAATAACTGGATTGACCATATCAGCCCTGTTTCACCTGCCGAACTGATATTTAAAAACCAGTCTCCTACATATGATTGTGGTGTTGCTTATGATGCCGGTGATTATAAAACCATAGGTGTGTCATTTGAGTTTGGCGGTTTGGTTAACGGAACAAATACAAAACAAGAACTGATGGAGAGATACCTTGAATTTTTTGGATTTACCGGTGTTCCTACAGCTCCGACAACTCCAACAGGTTCAACCGAAGTATGTACAAATGCCGAACAAGTTGAATACTATACAAATAGTGTGGACAATGCTGATTTATACATTTGGATAATTGAACCGGAAGAAGCAGGTACTGTAAGTGGTACGGATACACTTATAACAATCAACTGGAATGATACTTACACAGGAGGAACAGCTACAGTCAAAGTTTGCGGTTCGAATCAAAGTGGTTCTGGCCCATACTCCGATAATCTTGTAGTCAATATGCTTGAACTGCCTTATGCTACCTTATCCGGTGAGGCATCAATTTGTTATGGCGATAGCACACAACTAAATGCAGAACTTACCGGCATATCTCCATGGGAAATCATAATAGGGGATAATACCTTTAATATCGAACAAACTCCATGGTTTTATTGGGTAAAACCTGAAATTACAACTGAATTTACTATCTTTTCTGTAACTCATGCAAACGGATGTACTAATACAGGTTCAGGAAATGCTTTGGTAACCGTTTATGAATTACCTCAACCGGATTTGGGTCCTGATACAAATATTTGTATAAATCACATCATTACATTAGATCCTGGTTCATTTGTTTCTTATGAATGGTTTGACGGTTCAACCGAACCTGAATTTGTCTTTAATGCTCCAAACTACGGAATAGGAATAACAGATGTTTCGGTAACAGTTACAGATGAAAACGGTTGTGAAGCAGAAGCAACGGTTTTAGTGAACGTTGAAGAATGTGCCGGCATTGAAGAACTTGATAATCTGAATATCGGTATTTATCCGAATCCGAATAATGGTACATTTACATTAAAATTAAATTCATCTGAAATTAATAAAATTAATTATCGTATTGTAAATTCAATTGGTAATGTATTGTTTAGAGTGAAAGATGTTCAGATAAATGGAGAATATGAAAACACTATTGATCTTTCAGATTATTCCGAAGGAATTTATTTCCTTATAATAGAAAATAAAAAAGGAATAATTAACAAGAAAATTGTTATACAATAGATTAATAAACTCTAAAACGTGAATGTAAACTAAAGACCTGCGAGGTTTTAGAAACCTCGTTGGTCTTATAATCTTTTAAATTTATCTATTTATCTATTTACTTTTATATATCTTTGTAAAATAAAAAAATATTTCATTTATTAATTAATCTTTTTTACTATGAAAAATTTAATCTTTACACTAATGTTACTGTTCTCTTTTGTAGCTTTATTTGCTCAACAGGTACAAAGAGATAAAGTAATAGTTGAAATTGCTACCGGAACCTGGTGTCAATATTGCCCCGGTGCTGCCATGGGTGCAGATGACCTTGTGGCTAACGGACATGATGTGGCTGTTGTTGAATATCATAACGGTGATGCGTTTGCAAATGTAGCTTCAAACTATCGTAACGGTAGTTATTATAATGTTTCAGGATACCCGCATGCAAAATTCGACGGAATATTATCTGTATCAGGTGGTAGCCAAACTCAAAGTATGTACCCACAATATCTTAACAGGTATAATCAAAGGATAGTCATTCCTTGTAATTTTACTGTTGGTATTTTCGGTGAAAACAATAGCCTTGATTATGATATTACTTTGGCACTTGACCAAGTGGAACAATATTCTGGGACTAATCTTGTTGCACATCTGGTTTTAACAGAATCGGAAATTCCTTATTCCTGGTATGGAATGTCAGAAGTTAATTTTGTGGAACGATTAATGGTTCCCGACCATTTTGGTACAGCTCTTGATTTTTCTTTAAGTGATGAAATTATACTTAATTTAAGTTTCACTTTGAACTCAGCATGGGTAACCGAACATTGCGAATTGGTGGCATTTATTCAAAATAATTCTACAAAAGAGATCTTGCAGGGAACAAAAGTAACATTAGATAATCTGATTCCTTATGTTCCACCATTAAAAGCAGATTTCAATGCAAGTGACACGCTTATTTGTGTTGGCACAGAAGTTCTTTTTTCTGACCAGTCAGCAGGTAATCCGTCTTTATGGTATTGGAGTTTTCCCGGCGCAATACCTGATACTTCAAATGAACAAAATCCTATTGTCAAATACCATGTTCCGGGAACTTATGACGTATCATTAATGGTTTCAACGGGTTTTATTACTAATACCATAATAAAAGAAAATTACATAACAGTAATAGGCGAAGAAGTAACCTTTGATTCCATACCGGATCAATGTATAAACTTTGAGCCATTTAAGCTAACTCAAGGAGAGCCTGAAGGGGGTGAATATTTTGGACCCGGCATAACTGATGATTGGTTTAATCCTGAAGCTGCCGGTTTAGGCACACATACACTCGGATATACATATACTGATCCAAATACGGACTGCACCGATACTACATATATAACGGTTTATGTTGATGAATGTACAGATATAATTGAAACCACAGGTATTGAGATTGCCTTGTATCCAAACCCGAACCAGGGTAAGTTTGTATTTACTTTGAATTCAAAATTTTCAAAAATTGTTGATATTAAAATCATCAATGCTATAGGAAAAATTGTTTACGAAGAAAACAATATTATCATCAATGGAATTTATTCAAAAAATATCAATCTTGAAGAATTTTCAAATGGAATTTATTATTTAAGTGTTAAGAGTGATAATTACTTGGATTATAAAAAGATTATTCTTCAGCATTGATTAATTACAATCCTTACTGAAATAGCTAAATTGAGCAAAATATAATTGTAAATTATTATTCAATTATTGAATTGGGGTACAGGGGAAATAAGGGAAATAGGGA